>CAIOHM010000249.1 GCA_903858055.1 uncultured delta proteobacterium | reverse complement strand
CTTTGTGGAGGATGCTTCCCAACGTCATGGCCCGGGTATCCTCCTCAGGGTCGATAAGTCTGAGAACGCGCTTCGCAAAATAGCGGAAGGAGCATTTGGCATAGTCCTCCAGCGCCGTGGCGCTCGTGCGAAAATTCGTCCCGCGAGAGGTCGTTGCAGGGTGCACGCAACGCGTCGCCGTCGACGGATTCCTCGATCGAGAGGCCTTCGCGCGCGATCTCGCGGAGGCGGGCTGGTCGCGCGTGCCCGTCGTCGAAGACCCAGGGCAGTTCGCGTTTCGCGGTGCGCTCATCGACCTTTGGCCTTCGCAAGACCCGGAGCCGTTGCGCCTCGAGCTCCTCGGCGACGAGGTCCTCTCGATCAAGCGCTTCGACGCGCAGACCCAGCGCACCTCCTCCTCCGAAGGTCCTCGTCACGTGCTGCTCCCGCCCGTGCGCGAGGCCCTCGCGAGCGTGCGCGGGGTCGATCGGCTGAAGGCCGCGGTGGTGGACCTCTGCGACCAGGCCAACTGGCCCTCCACGAAGACGCGCGTGCTCGTCGAGGACCTCGTGCAGGGGCGTGCGGCGTTCGGCGCCGACGGTTTTCTGCCTGCGTTCTACGGCGCGCTCGACGGCCTCGAAGCCTACCTCGGCTCGGAGGATCGCCTCGTCGTCGAGAACCCGGAGTCCGTCGTGCGTGCCGTGCGCGACGAGGTCGAGCGGCTCGCGCGCGACGCCGAAGAGGCGCAAGCGGCGGGTCCAGCGTTTCCGTTCGCAGCGCTCGCGTGCGCACGTGACGAGGTGTCGAACGCTGCGCTCCGCCATGCGCCCGTCTTGCTGCACGGGCTGGCCATTGGGGGCGAAGGCGGCGTCGACGCGCTCGACCTGCTCGCGGACGGGAGCGTCGCGCAGCGGCTGCACACGATCGACCAAGACGACGTGAGCCGCGCGCTCAAGCTCGCCCGCGCCACCAAGGGCAAGCAAGCGACCCTCATGCCGCTCGTGAGGCGCATTCGTTCCTGGCAAGACCACGGGCTGCGCGTCGTCGTGACCGCGCGCACGCAGACGCAAGCCGAGCGTCTCGCCGTGCTCCTGCGTCACCAAGACCTTGCGAGCACGCAGCGCGGCGCGGCGCCCCTCGAGCAAGCGCTCGCCTCACGCGCAGGCGAGCGGGTTCTCTCCGTCGTCGTGGCGCCGTTGCATCAGGGCTTCCTCGCGCCAGCAGATGGCCTCGCGGTCGTGACCGAAGAAGAGGTCTTCGGCTCGCGCGTGGCACGGCGCCGTGAGCGGCGTGCGAACACGAAGGGCGACGCGGAGAGGCCCTTCCTCGACGACCTGAGCGCCCTCGAGGTGGGCGATCTCGTCGTCCACGCGGATCACGGCGTGGGCCGCTACCGCGGCCTCGTGCACCACAAGGTCGGCACGAACACGGTCGATTTGCTGGTCGTCGAGTACGACGGCGGCAAGCTGTTCTTGCCGGTCTACCGCCTGAACCAGCTGCAAAAGTTCACGGGCGGCGAGGGGACGGTCTCGCGCCTCGACAAGCTCGGCGGCAGCACCT
>CAIOHM010000248.1 GCA_903858055.1 uncultured delta proteobacterium | reverse complement strand
GAGGAAGCGCTCGAGGCGCGTCTGCTCGAGGGCCGCTGGCGGGCGTCGCTCGGAGACATCCTCGGGGCGAGCGTCGCGTTCGCACATTTTCGCGAGCTCGCGCGCAACCGAGTCAGCGCGGACTCGCGCATCCGCGGGGACCTGGTCGCCACGGGGCTCCTCGAGGCCGGGCGCTTCGAGCGCCAGCAGCACCACGACGTGCTCGCCGCCCACGCGCACGCCTCGATCGCCCTCGAGCTCCGACCGACCGACCAAGCCGTTCGTGCATTCTACAGGCACATCGCCGCCGAGCTCGCCTTCCCGAGCGGCGCTCCCGAGCAGCCCGTGGCCTCGACGCCGCGCTCGGAGGCGGGGCCTCGCTCGTCGGAAGCGCCGCGAGAGGCGCCGTCCTCCGCCTGTGATTTTGCGCCGCTCGCTTCGCAGCTCGAGCCGCGCGTGGCCGAGTTCGAGCCCGCGCCGGCGACCCCGAGCGTGCTGGACCTCGCCAGCTTCTCTCCGTCGACGCTGGAGCACTCCGGCTTGCGCGCTGAAGCCTCGCCGGAGGACTTCGAGCCGACGAGCGAGAGCGAGACCGCGGCCCTCGCAAGCTTTGGTGACGCACTCGATCTCTCGTTCTCCGACGAGGAGCCCACCGACGCAGGGCTCGAAGAGCGCGCCGCTCAGCTAACGCAGCGGCTCCAGCTCGACCCCGCCGACGACCGCGTGGCCGACGAGCTCATCGACGTCCTCACGGCGCTGAACCGCGGCCACGAGCTGCTCGCGGTGCTCCTCGCGCGCCTCGAAGACGCCTCGGACGACCGCAAACCTGCCTTGCGCGAGCGCACGCGCGAAGCACTCCTCGACCTCGCAGCGCGAGGCGAGGCCGCCGGCCGGCACGACGAGGCTGGGCTCTTCCGCATGACCGCTGACGCGCTTGCGTGACCGAGACAGCGCCGCTCGCGCGTGAGCAACGCCTACGCGCGTTTCATTCGACGGGGACGGACGGCGCTTCGGCGTACACGAGCTCGGTAAGCTCGAGACGGAGCTGACGCGCCTCCGAAACCGGGACTTCGAGGGCCGAGCAAAGGCGCTCGAGGATGGCCTCTTCGGGCTCGCTGATCGCGTCGTTGGCGAGCGCGACGAGGATGGCCACGCGAAGGAGCGCCAACTTCTGCTCGGGGCGCTTCACGCTCTCCGCGATGCGCGCGACACGCCGCTCGATGCCCTCGATCGCGAGGTGATCGGCGAGTTCCTCGATGAGCCCGTTCAGATCGCTGCGCGGCAACGCGTTCTCCGCCGAGGCCGCGACGATGCGCGCGAAGACTTCGCGTTCGTCGTCGTCGAAGACGCCGTCCGCGGTCGCCACGAGGAACGCCGCCTCGACGATGGCCTCGAAGAGCGTCACCGCGAACGGGTCGAAGCCCGTGGGCGTCGTCGAGTCGACCGAAGGCTGCGACGCATAGGCGGCCGCGGCCAATGCGATGAGAGAGCGGCGGCCAGCGCCCCCCTCTGCCCCAAGCGTTACGTTCGCCAAGCGTTCGATGCGTTCGACGCGCACAGTCACCTCTTCCGCGAAGCTTACCAGAAGCCCCCGTGGAGCCATAGGCAAAGCGGACTCAGGGCGCCTCGTAGAGGACCACGCGCCCGTCGGGCCGTGCAATCCCCTCGCCCAGCCAGAGCGGCGCGGCGCCCGGACGCAAACGGAGCGTTTCCACGAGGGCCGAGGACACGGGCGCCCCCACTTGCGGGGGCCCGTCGAGGATCGTGAGCGTTCGTCGCGCCGGAGCGCGGAGCCGGCAGTCAAGCTGACTCAATCGCGCTGCATCGCTCGCGTCGCGGCCGAGGTACTGGTCCGCCATGGGCGCGCCCGCCGGGGGATGGAGCCAGAACGCGAACGCTCCTTCGGGCAGCTCGAAGCGAAACGCGCCGCTCGCGTCGGTCGTCACGAAGGCCCGGGCGACTCCGCGAGGCACGGACCGTTCGTCCAGCGCACGCGCTTCGATCTCCGCACCTGCGAGGGATTTCCCGCCAACGAACGCGCACGTTCCCGTGAGCGCCCGCGGCGCGGTGGGGCGGAAGGTCGCGCTCGCGGTCTCGGAGCCGAAGGAGTACGTGAGCGAGCGTGTGCCGCGCAGCGTGCCGTCGATCGACGCGCGTGCGAAGGCATCGTACGATCCGAAGGGGACCTGAAGCGTCGCGAGGCCGCTCGCGTTCGTCGTCACGCCCGCCTCCGCGCGCGCGTACGAGGCGAAGAGCTCGCCTTCGCTGCCAGGCACCGGTTCGAGCTCGTTCAACGCGAAGGAGACGTATGCGCCCGCGGCCGGCTTCCCCGCGGCGTCGACGACGCGCACGTTCACCCGGCTGGTGCCTGCGAACGCCGGGTACGCGATACGCCGTAGCGCCGTGGGCGCGGGGACCACGAGCCGCGGGGCCGCGAGCGAGGCGTCGTTCGGCGCGACGACGAGGTCGAGGAGCAGAGGGTCAGGGGTCTGCGCGGCGTCGATGCGCAGCGCGAGAGGTCCGTCGTGGGCGTCCATGCGCGCGCGCGACGAGCGGCGGTCACCCTTCGCGTCGACGAGGAACACGGACCAACCGGCGTCGCGAAACGGGAGCACGAGGCGCTCGATCGCGACGCTCGTGAGCTGACCCGGCGCGACGACGTACAGCTGCGCGCCACCAGGCAACGCGAGCGTGTCGAGTACCGGCGGAACCTGCGCATCGAAGGGCGGTTCAGGATCGATCCTGCGCGCATACCTGCCTTCGAAGAGCACCGCCCGCGAGGTCTCGGGCGCGCCTCCCCCCGGCGCGCGCCACGGAGTCGAGGAGGGATCACGCGCCCAGCGCTCGAGAGTCGTGAGGCCCAGCGGCCGCGGCAGCACCGCGTTCATCGCGAACGCACCCTCCACGAGAGGCTCGAGCGTCACGCGCGCGGGAACGACGATCTCGGCGCTGGCGGCGAAGCCGAGCGCACGCGCGGCCTCGCGTGCGAGCAGGATGCCTTGTTCGGTCGTGTAGGCGGTCGGGGACGAGACGCACCCCGAACAGTCCGCAGCGCTCGCGGGCTCGGTCAGGAAGATCATCCCGGGCGCGACGCTCGTGTTCGTGGGCAAGCGGACCAACGCCCGCACGTTCGCATCGCTCGCATCGGTCACGCACACACCCGCGGAGCACACCGCGGAGGGCTCGAGGGTCTCACACGCGATCGCAGGACAATCCCAGTCCGTCACCGCTTGTGCGGCCGTTGGCGTCGCCGGCGAGCACGCGCCTAGGACGAGCGCGCTGCCCACCGCGAGCCCGCGCAGACGACGGGAAGACTCAACGCGCATCGAGTCGGGAGCCTCCGTCGCTCGCGCCCGCATCGCCCTGAGGGCCTGCATCCGAGCCGGCGTCCGCTGCGATGCCCTCGCATCCGTTCGGTCCTGTCGCAACCAGCCAGCTGACCATGTCCGGAGGCCCCGCCGCTGGTGAGGTCTGGGGGAACCTGCGGTCGTCGAAGGCCCGTGCAACATACATCTGAACGAGGGTGCATCCGCCCCCTACGACCTGAGGCTTCGGGAGCGAGAAGCGGATGCGCCGAATGGCTTCCGCGCTCAAGGGGGTGGACTCACTCGTCTGCGCGATCTCGAAGAGCGTGCCCGACGAGTCCGAGGCCGCCTTGCGATCGAGGTCAACGTAGACGCGCCACTGGAAGGTCGACGAGGGGCCATCGACCGCAACCGGAACGAGGAACTCTTCGGGGAACTCCGTCAGAATGCGGTCGGTCCGCGGATCAACGGCCTCCCGCAAGATGAAGGGGCGGGCCTCGGTCACCGTGCCCAGATCCGGCACGGTCGCCGTCATCAAGCACCCTGCGAGCAGCGCGGCTCCGCCACACACGAGCGCGCGCCCACGCATCAGCGCACCTCGACCCGAAACGGGAGCGCGACCACCGTGCGCTCACCGGTCGCGAGCGGCGCAAGCGGACCGAGCGCCTCGAGCGCCGCGGCCTTGACCGGAGACCAGGTGCGGAGCGACTCGAAGGTGAGCGCCGCGCCGGAGTGCGAGCCGGTCGCCGTGTCGAGCCCCTCGAGCAGCTGGAGAAGCCCCTGGCGTGTCTCGGGGAACGCGACCTCGGCGTCGGGCGCGAGGTGCGCCAAGTCACGCGCCAGATGAATCGCCTCATGGAGCCCGCCCAGCTCGTCGACGAGCTTGCGCTCGAGGGCCTGACGTCCGCTGAAGATACGACCTTCGGCGGACGGCGCGATCTCCTGCACCGGGAGCCCTCGCCCCGCGGCGACGCGATCGAGGAAGAGACCGTAGATGGCGCTCATCGTGCCGTAGACGCGGGCGCGCGTGGCGGCGTCCCAAGGCTCGAGGATCGACCCCATGGCGGCCCGACTCGCGGCCCCCGGGTGCGGGCTCGCGGGGAAGACCTCGTGGTGAATGCCCCAATGCTCGGCCGCGGCGCCGAAGGTCATCTTGCCGCCAACGACGCCGATCGACCCGATGATGCTCGTGGGCTCGGCGACGATCTTCGTCCCCGTGCTCGCCATGTAATAGCCGCCGCTCGCGGCCATGTCGCCAATGCTCACGACGACGGGCTTCTTCGCCCGCAGCTTCATGAGCGAGTGCCAGAGCAGATCGCTCGCCACCGCGCTCCCGCCGGGCGAGTCGATGCGCAGCACCACGGCCTTCGTGCTCTCGCTCTTCTCGAGGCGCCCGAGGAGCCGTGAGAGCTCGCGCTCGCGAATGCCCGACCCTGAATCGAACGGTCCGTCCGCACTGCCCGAGGTGATGGCCCCCTCCGCACGGACGATCGCAATGGGCGCCGTGCTGCTGTCCGTCACGCCGACGGCCTTGAAGACCTCCGAGAGGTCGTCCGCCTTGTCACCGCTTCGTGAGCCAAAACGCACGTCGTCATGCGTTGCCCCGACCGCCTTGCGCGCGTCTTCCCTCGCCTCGTCCGCGTAGGCGATCGTGTCGACGAGGCCGCGTTCGAGCGCCTCACCAGCAGAGTAGGGGCCGTCTTCGAGCGCGGGGATCTTGCCCTTGAGTAGCTGCGGGCGCTTTTTGGCGACGGACTCGTGCCACGCAGCGCGAAGGTCCGAGAGCGTCCCCAGGAGCGAGGCACGCGCCTCTTCGCTGGGCCCGTCGCGCGTGAAGGGCTCCTCTGCCCCTTTGTATTTTCCAACCTGGAGGATATCCAAGGTAATACGAAGCTCATCCGCGAGAAACTTGCGGTAATACGCGATCTCGGCTGCGATGCCGTTCGCGTCCACGCTGCCCGGCGGGGAGAGCGCGATGCGCGTGCACCCCTCCGCGGCGACCGCGAGGCTCGCGTTGTTGAAGCCCTCGCCGTGGCAGTGCACGGGCTTTCCGCTCTCGGCCAACCTGCGCAGGGCGCGGCCAAGCTCCTGGGCGCGCGCGAGACCGACGCGCGCGCCGCCGAAGCGGACGAACACGCCCTTGATCTCGGGTTCGTCGTGAAGCGCGTCGAGCTCGAGGATCGCCTCGGAGAAGCTCGTGCGGCGCATGCCGAGCGGAAACATGCCGCGCGCGTCGAGCTCGGGTGTTCCGGCGCTCAGATCGACCACGGCGAGCGTCGCATCGCCCTTCGGCGAGAGCACCGGGGTCCGCGTCGCCGTACCGGGAGAGCGCCCTTCGCACGACCCGAGCGCCAGCGCGAGCGCCGAACCGAACACGACGCCACGAAGGGCGCGCTTCACGGCTCCTCGCCCGTCGGTGCGCGACCGAGCGCGCGCTCCTTGACCGAGGTCGGGTACGCCCCCTCCGGAAAGTTTTCCATGATTTCGCGGTAACCCTTCGCGGCCGAGGCGCGGTCTCCAGAGGCCCACTGGGAGTCGGCGAGACCAAGCCGTGCAGGAAGGTAGCTCGGGTTCGCCGAGAGCGCCTTGCGGTAGTAGCCGATCGCAACGGCCCCTTCGCGCGCGTCGCGTGCACAGTCGCCGAGCCCCGCGAGTGCCTCCGAGTCGAGGGGGTTTGCCTCGAGCGCTACTTGGAAGAGCGCCTTCGCCAGGTCGACGTCCCCGCGGCGCCGTGCGCGCTCGCCCTCTTCGAGAGCCTTGCGCGGGTCGCTCGTGAGCTTTTTTCCGGCCTTGGATCCGGCCGTCCCCACGCCCGTCCCCTCGCGATCAGCGCCTTCGAAAGGAGCTCCGAAGTCGTCGGAGTCCGCAGCCTTCGCTCGCGGAGCCGGGTCGGCGCCGGCGTCGGCAGCCGCAGCGGGCGTGAGCGGAAGCGTGTCGAGCCAACGCAGAAACGCCGCGATGTCCGAGCTCGCGCGCAGCGATGCCACGAGCGCGCCCTGCGCCGCGGGCTCTCCCGCGGCGACGTGCTCGGCGAGCGCACGAAGACGCGCGCGAAACGGCTCGCTCTCGAAGGCCTTCTCGAGGAGCGCGAGGCGGTCTTCGCGACCTTCCACCGAAGCCATCAGCGCCCGCACGTAGCGATGCGCGCTTTCGTCGCCGCCGAGGCGATCGGCGAACTGGCGCGCACGGGCACGCGAAGCCGAGAGCGAACACGCTTGCGCCAGCCGCTCGACCGTTGCGGGGGCTTCGGGCATCGACTCGGCGGCGCGCTCCGCGGCCTTCATCGCCTGGGACGCGCTCTCTTCCGCAGCGAGCGCGAGTTGGGGCGCGTCCCCGAGCTGGAGCTTCTGAGCGATGGCGCTCATGCTCGCGGCCACATCGGCGCTGGCGACGGCGATGTCCGCGCGCAAGCCGAGGAGGCGCTCGTCGGCGCCCATCACCTTGCTCATGGAGTCCGCGGCTTCGCGTGCGCGATCGATGCGACCCGAACGGAGATCCGCAACCGCCCGGTCGAAGTCGAACGACTGCCCCTCGGATGAAGCCTCGGGCGCAGGAGCACGCGTGTAGCGCCGACCGAGCAAAAACGCTCCCGATCCCACCGCGACGAGGAGCGAAGCCGCGACGATCCAGCCCGTGGCGCGGGCCTTCGGGCGAATGTCGATCGGCGCGGCCGAGCGCGGCGGATCGCTCGGGAGCGCGGACGAAAGGGGCGTCGGTCCGACGTAACTGCGGACGCTCGCAGGATCTCCCGTCACGAGCACCTGACCAGGCATCGCGGGCGGAGGAGGCGGCGGAAGCGTGCCCGCGACGCTCCAAGGCGGGGAAGCGGAGAGCGGCGGAGGCACGGAAGACGGCGTGCGCGCGAAGGGCGAGGCGAGCACGCCCGAGTTCGAATGCGAGGTGAGCGCCGACGAGATGTCGGGCAGCGACTCGACGAGGTGCACCGAGGAGACAGACGCGAGGTTCGGCGACGTCGGGATGTCGTCGGGTACCGAGCCGATGTTGTCGCGCGACAGACCGGAGAGACGAGCCTGCTCCTCGAAGAAGCCGTTCAGCTCGACGATGCTGCCGAGGGGGCGCGCTGGGCCGCGACCGCGTTGAAGGATGTCGCTGCGCCCGAGTTCACCGCGTACGATCGCCTGCTGCACGTCCGCGAGACTACGAAAGCGCGCCGACCCTCCGTCGAAGGTCTGCACGACCCAGGGTTCGTCGGCCGCGGTGCCCGCTACGCGAAACTTGTGTTCGCACTTCGTGCAGCGCACGAGCGTTCCCGCGCTCGTAAGCAGCGCGTCGTCGAGTTCGTACGCGGAGGCGCACTGGGGGCAGAGGACGTCCATCGGAGCGGCGCGATGTTAGCGTAGAATCGCGAAGAGGCCTTCTATCATGCAGAAAAGCGCCGTGAAGCCCTTGGGACCTCACGGCGCTGGGATGCGAATACTCAGGCGCGACCGCCGCCGCGAAGG
>CAIOHM010000247.1 GCA_903858055.1 uncultured delta proteobacterium | reverse complement strand
GGCCTCGGCGTGTGGTTCTTCCTCATGCAGCAGGGGGGGTTCTGGCAGATCGATCGCGCCTCGGTCGGCCGCATGTTCGAGTTTCTCCCGTGGACGCTCTCGGCCATGGTGCTGCCGCTCGTGACCATGCGCTCGCTCGCCGAAGAGAAGCGCACAGGCACGCTCGAGCTGCTCATCACGATGCCCGTCACCGACGCGGACGTGATTCTCGGCAAGTACCTCGCCGCCCTTGGCCTCGTGGGCGTGCTGCTCCTCGCGACGCTCATCTACCCGATCGCGCTCTTCGTGTTTCCGTTCCACCTCGGCGCCCTCGACTGGGGCCCGGTGTTCGCCGGATACCTCGGCACGCTGCTTCTCGCCGCTGCGGGCCTCGGTGTCGGCCTCGCGTTTTCGGCCGTGAGTGAATCGCAGATCGTCGCGTTCTTCTTCACCGCCGTCACGCTCATCTTCCTGCACGTGGTCGGCAACGTCGTTGAACTCATCAAGGGCCCGGTGGCCGACGTCATCTCGTTCGTGTCGTTCCAAACGCGCTTCGCACCGTTCGCTCGCGGCCTCGTGGACCTGCGAGCCGTCGTGTATTTCGCGTCTGTCGCGATCCTCTCCCTCCTCTTCGCCTTCCGCTCTCTCGAGAGCCGGAAGTGGAAGTGACAGCCCTCTCCTTCTGAGTTGAATGCGAGCTTGATCATGGAAAAGAAAGCACGTGCCTCCCTCGAGAGTGGCGCTGTTATTGGCATCGCGGCCGGCGTCCTCGTCGCGCTGAATGCGTTCGGTGCATTTGGCGGCTTCGGTAAGGCCACCCGTATCGATACGACGTATGCGAAACGTTTTACCCTGTCTGACGGCAGCGGACGTCTCCTCCGCAGCATGAAACAAGACATGCACGTCGAGGCCTACGTCACGAAGGGGTTGCCAAAGCTCGACGCCTTCGTGCGCGACTTGCGCGACCTGCTGCAGCAGTACCAAGACGCTTCCGGCGGCCGTTTGACCTACGCGATCATTGAAGCGAAGGACGACGAAACCAAGCGCGCCGCCAAGGACGCGGGCCTGAAAGAAGTCCCCTTCGGCGAGGCCAGCGAGACGAACGACCAAGCCGCCGCCGTGGCCATGGGCTTCATGGGCATGGTCATGAAGTACGGCTCCGAGAAGGAGGTCATCGAGTACCTCCCGCCCGAGCGCACCGACGGCCTCGAGTTCTGGATCACCAACAAAGTGCGCCAGCTCCGCGACACCGGCGACAACGTGAAGCACCGCATCGGCGTGCTCACGGGCCACGACGAGATCAAGCTCTCGGAGCCGAACCTCGTCCCCACCCAGCAGGGCAAGCCGTCGATCCAAGCGATCATGACGCAGAGCTTCCCCTTCTACGCCTTCTCGGACGTGGACCTCCACGGCGGGAGCGAGCCGATCGACGAGGCCCTCGACGGCCTCATCATCACCCAGCCCGGGAAAGACCTCGACGAGAAGGAGCTGAAGCGCATCGACGACTTCGTCATGAAGGGCAAGAGCCTCGTCGTCGTCGCGGGCGCCGTGAACGTGAAGCCCAACGACCCGACGATGAAGGCCGAGCTCTCCACGCACGGCCTCGAGAAGCTCCTCACGGGCTACGGCATCGAGGTCCGCAAAGACGTGGTCCTCGACTACGGCCGCTCGATGCGCCTCCAGGTGCTCACGCAAGGCGGCGTCGCGATCGCGCGCTTCCCGCAGGTGCTGGACGTCATGGACGACCCGCGCTTCTCCGGGCAGGAGCAGCTCCTCGACACGAACTTCCCTGCGTTTTTCCGCATCCAGCAGCTCTCGTTCCCGCTCGCCTCCTCGGTGGCGTTGCTCGCCGAGAAGCAGCCCGAGGCGAAGCTCCAGATCCTCGCGCGCTCGACCCCGCGCGCGATCGCGGAGAAGAGCGAGACCGTCGACCTGCGCCCCTTCCAGCGCTGGGCCCCGAAGGGTGAGTTCGGTCAATTCGGCCTCGCCGCGGCCGCCGAGGGCACGCTCAAGAGCGCCTTCGGTGAAGAGAAGAGCAAGGCGGCCTCGCGCGTGCTCGTCATCGCCTCGTCCCAGTTCCTCGCGAACCCCTTCGCACGCGCCGGCAACCCGCCGGACATGGGCCAAATGGGCATGATGTTCGGCGGCATGGCCGGCGACGAAGCCCTCCTCCAGGTCGCGATGCCCTACGCGCAGAAGCAGCTCTCGGGCTCGATCCTGGCGTTCAAGAACATGTGCGACTGGGCGACCGGCGACACCGATCTCCTCGCGGTCTCCGCGAAGATCCTCAGCGAGCCCGGCCTCGTCTACGGCGACGTCGGCAAGATCACCTTCGACCCGAACGAGACCGAGGAGCAGGTCCGCGCGCGCGAAGAGGAGCTCAAGAAGGCGCGCAAGACGACCCAGCGCGCCGTCGAGGTCATCCTCATCCCCGGCGTTCCACTGCTCATGGCGCTCATCGGTGTCCTCCGTTGGCAGAGCCGCAAGAAGGCGCGCGCCAACGTCTCCCTCGCCTGAAGCCTCGCAACGGAGCAAACGCACATGACCCGAGACAAGCAACTGGCCGCCGGCGCGATCGCGCTCGTGCTCTTCGGCGCGCTCGCCATCAAGCAGATGAGCGACGACGCCAAGATCGGCTCGAAGGCCGCGCAAGACGCCGCCCTCCCCAAGCTCGAGAGCACCGAAGGCGCCGAGAAGATCACCGTGACGAACGGCGACAAGGGCGAGGTCGTGCTCGAGAAGAAGGGCGAGGAGTGGTCGCTCGTGAAGCCGGTCGCGGCGAAGGCGAACGCGCAGAACGTGAAGCTCGCGCTCGAGAACCTCAAGGAGCTGAAGGTGCGCGATCGCATCTCGGCAAACCCCGACGCCGAGCTCCTCAAGAGCTACGAGCTCGACGCGACCAAGGGCGTTCACGTGGTCGTGGAGAAGGGCGGAAAGGCCCTCGTCGACGCGACGTTCGGCAAGAGCGGCGGCCGCGGTCAGCTGCTCACGGTCGCGGGAACCCAAGGGATCTTCGCGGGCACGGGCTTCTCGAGCTTCCTCTTCACGCGCGATGCGAAGGGCTGGCGCGACGTGGAGATCGCCAAGTTCGAGGAGGCGAAGGCCACCGGGCTCCATTACGTGCTCGGCGATCGCAAGCTCGACTTCGTGAGCGACGGCACCACCTGGGCCGGCGCCGAGAACGGCAAGGGCATCGACCGCTTCGACGCCGAGAAGGTGAAAGACGCGGTGCGCGCTCTCCAAACGCTCAACGCCGACGACTTCGCCGACGGCAAGAGCGACGCCGACGTAGGCCTCGACAAGCCCTCGGGCTCGCTCACGATCGACCTCAAGGAGGGTTCGCCCATCAAGCTCGCCATCGGCAGCGAGACCCCTTCGAAGGGCCGCTGGGTGAAGCGCGAGGGCGCGGCGATCGCCACGGCGCTCCCGAGCTACGCGATCGACTGGCTCACGCCCGAGACGAGCAAGTTCCAGAAGGCGCTCCCCGACGCGGGGAAGTGACCGGACAACGAAGCATCAAACACGAGGACGACCTGGGATTTCCCGGGTCGTTTTCGTTCGTGGGGTCGCACGCGACGAGGCGCTCGTCGATGCCGCTCAGCCTTGCGTGCGCTCGCCGCCCTTGCGTCGCGCCAGCGCCTCCTCGAGCACCTCGCTCACGACACCCTCGGCTCGCGTGTGCGCGACACCGAGCTCGACGGCGCGGCGCTTGAGGAACGAGCGCTCGGACTCGACGACGACCTCATCGGCGAGGACCGCTTCCGCGAGATCCGCGAGGGCCACGCGTGCCGCGCTCTCGGGGTCGACGGAGACCGGGCTCGAGCGCTCCGCGAGCGGGATTCCAAGCGTGTCCGTGATCACGTGCTCGAGCGCGAAGCGCAGCGCCGCCATCGTGCGGAAACGCCGATCGACGCGCGCGTCGAGGCACTGGGCGATGATGGCCGCCAGCTCGGGCGGCACGTGCGCGTTGCGTTCGCACACCGGCGGCGGCGGCGGAAAGCTCGTGAAGCCCGAGCCTGGTGCGTGGCGCCCTTTCCACCAGCGCGAGAGGTCTTCGTCCCGGTGCGGCTTGTCACCGCAGAGCACGTCGAACATCGTGGCGCCGAGCCCGTACACGTCGGCGCGTGCGTCGATGCCCTCGAAGAGCAGCTGCTCGGGCGCCGCATAGCCGAGGGTTCCTACGGCGGGCTGATCCACCTCGAACTCCTCGGGGAAGAGCGCGATGCCGAAGTCCGCCACCTTGAGCACCTCGCGCCCGCCCTCGGCGCGCATGGCCACGAGTAGGTTCGAAGGCTTCACGTCGCGGTGCACCATGTCGCGCCGATGAATCGCGCCGAGGCCCTCGGTCGCCTGAATGAAGAGCCGCACGGCGCGCGCGAGGTCGGCGCGGAGCGCGTGGCGAAGGTCGGCGAGGCTCCGCGGCGGATCGATGAGCTCCATCACGAAGTACGCGGCGCCCTGGTCGCCGTCGAGGCGCCCCGCGTCGAAAATCTCGATCACGTGCTCGCTGCGCACGCGGGCCATGGCCAGCGCTTCACGCTCGAAGAACTCTTGGTGCGCGCCCGCGGCACCGAAGGGCAAGAGCTTGATCGCCACGTCGCGCTTCAGCGTGGCGTCGCGCGCACGCCACACCACCCCCATGCCACCCTCGCCGAGCTTCTCGACGAGCATGTAGCGGCGCGGACTGACGACGCTCCCCCCTGCCAGGTTCATCGCGCATGAGTCTACGTTGCGCGCACCGCCAACACCACGCTCATTCGCTGGCGAGCACGGTCGCGGCCTCGGATCGACGGCGCCGCCACGCCTCCGAGAAGAGCTCTTCGACGAGCGGCCCCGCCGCCTCGGGCGCGATGCCGAGGGCGAGCGCGC
>CAIOHM010000246.1 GCA_903858055.1 uncultured delta proteobacterium | reverse complement strand
TCGAAGGCGAGGCCGTTGGAGACTTGCGACGGCGTGATCTCTCGAGGTGAGGTCCACGCGTTCATGCTGGCGCAGATCTGTGCCATGCGGGGACTGTTCGTCGTGCCGCCGAGGACTGGCCCGCTGCCGCCGAGGCGCGTTGTGCCGACGGTGACGCGGCCGCGATTGCATGCGGCCCCAAGAAGAAGAAAGCGCTGGAGTTCGTCGGCCCATTGCAGGACGCCTCCGCGGTGCGCGAAGTCCTGCGTCGCGACGCTTTGAGGCAAGTACCCGTCGAAGTAAACGTTCGAAAAGAGTCCGTCGACCGAAAGCAGCATGAAGAGGCTGTACGACAAACGAGAGATCGCTAGCGGAGAGCGCTGCTTCGATTTCGAAAAGACGCGCACCCCCCGGGTGTAGCTATGGTTGCACAGGTACGGGTCCTCCTCGAGGGTCTTTGACCCGCGAGCCAAACCGGTTCCGAAGTCCGTCGATGAAGTGCTTTGCACCTCGAACCTACTGATTCCGATCGCCCCCCGCGAGGCGCGCGGACACACGAAGTACTCGTAGGACTCACGGTGCGCTCGCGCCTGATACACCGCCGGCGAGCACCCGTTCGCGAGGAGGTGTGCGGCACACGTGTCGTGCTGGAATCCGCGGGTCTGCTCGGCAGGGGCCACTCGAGGTTCGGCGACTTGCCCGCTTTCCGAGGGTAAGCCGCCGACGTAAAGCTGAGGCGCCGATCGAACGGCTGCACCCTGTGCGGCGGAAGTGAGCTCTGCAGGCAGGCGGACTTCCGTGGGATAGGGAGCCGTGCTTCCCGAGCGTTTCGGAACTTGCCACAGTCGCCCGGTGTCAGTGAGGTTTGCACCGAGTAAGTGACAAATCCTCTTACTCACGCGGCGAGGCGAGACGTTCGGGTCGACGACCTCCACGCAGTAGCCGGCGACGCAATCGTCGTGCTCGGCGCACGTTGCGAGCAGAGGACACGAGTACGGGCTGCTCGGCCCTCCGCAATCGACCGCCGTTTCGTTTGCGTCTTGCCGCGCGTTCGAATCCGTTTGGCGCGCTGCGACGCACCGTCCGCCTTCACATCGACTCTCCTGGCACTGCCAGTTCGCAGTGCATGCGGATGCATTCTCACCGAAAGCCGACCGGGCAAGGCAAATGCCGGCCTGGCTGCAGTGCTTCGATGCGCAATTGACGTCACCTGCGCATCGTACACCGTCGCGCCCTGTGGTATACGTGCCAAAGTACCCGAGGGCGTTCGTCTTCTGCTCCGCCGGCAGCTTCTCCCATTTATCGACCTCGGCCTTCATCGCCTCGAGTTGGTCGACGGTGATGGCCCGCCCGGCGGCGAGCTTGCCCTCGATCTCGAGTTCCTCCGCAGTAAGCGGCGCTTTGGCAAGGGTCTCGCGGATCGCACGCTCTTCCTCGGCGGAAACACCGATCGCTGCCGCATGCTCCGACGCGTCGTCCGAGCCGCCGTCGTAGCCGACGCAGCCTGCGAGCAGCGAAAAGGTGAACACCAGCGCCGCGGTCGTGCGTCGAGTCAAGGTCATGATGTTTCTCGTTCGCATCTAGGATTGGCGGGTCGAACTCGGCTTGGATGGATGTAGACGTCTACGCCGCACATGCGATTCGCACTCAATAGGACGCGTTCCAATTGAAGGCGCTCCACGAGCCGTTCGTGGTCTGTCCGTAGACCCTCGCGTTCGCGCCCGTGCCAAGGGTTACGCTCGCGCCGTAGGAGGATGCATAGGTCGCGAACGACATGCCGGGGTGAGCCGCGTCCCAGCCATATTGCATGTTCCTGTTCGTTTCGCGGTACGGGTTGCCCTCGGGATCGATCGAGTAGATGTCGTAGTCGTTCCACCAGGGGACGTTCATGCGAATGAAGTTCCACTCGGCTGGGGAGAGCGGGGGAGCGCTGCTCAGATCGCTTGCCGCCGAAGGAAGCGCTCCCGCACGCACGGGCTCCTCACCTTGGAACCTGCGGCAGAAGCTGCGCGCATCGAATCCACCCTGGCTCGTCGGTCCGGGCCGTGGTCCGCCGGACCAAGCGATGACACGTCCTTTGCTGCACGCGGCGCCGGCTAGCAGCAGCTGCTCGACTTGCAACGGCCACTTTAGCGCTTCTTCCTTTTTTGCCGCGTTACCGCAGCGAGTTCCGTCGGCGCATTGCGTGCCGTCCCAGATGCCTTCATTCGACATGAGGCCGGCGCCGGCCCAATATCCAGAAAACGGGGCGGGACGCGTATCTCGAATGTAGCCCCAGGGTTGTTCTTGCGTGTGGCTGATTACCGACGCTGCGCGCGTGAACGAGTGGTTGCAGAGGAAGGGGTCGGCGCTTAGAGACTTCCGGCCCAGCTCAGCCTCAAGCCCGACGTCGAACACGTGGTCCGTCACCTCCGCATGTGACATTATTCCGATGGCGGCGCGCCGCGAACGCTGACAGATCACGTTTTGAAACGCTTCGCGATGGATGCGCGTCTCAATCGCGATCGGCGAGCAGTCGTTCGCAAGCAAGTGCTTTACGCAGGTGTCGTGCTGGTAGGCAAACTGGTTTTCGGCGGCGCTCAGTGCGCCGCCGACGTCGGGACGTCGTGCAGCCTGCACTGCGCGCACTTGTTCGGTGTCGCTGAGCTCAGGGGCGATGCGCACAACCGTTGCGTAGGGGCGATCGGGCGGAGCTGGCTCTTTCCAGAATCTGCCGATATCCACAAGCCCAGCGCCCCGGGCTTGACAAGTTTTCGAGGTGGCGTCGCACACGCCGATCGCGCAGTCGTCTGAACGTGAACACGACCGACCAACCGGACATCGGTACAAACTCGACCCCCCGCAGTCGACGTCTGTTTCGCCTGCGTTTTTGACGCCGTCCGCATCGGTCTGTACGGTTGCGTCACAAACTTGGATGTTTTCGTATCTCTTGCAAGCACCCCATATATACCTCGCTGCGCAGACGCGTTCCGTTCTCACTCGGCTGGTGCGACATTCGAACGCGTAGAAGGCACGCTCGCCGGCCTCCTTGAACCGCCATGCAGGCAGACAGACGTTCGCTTGAGCGCAATGCAACGACTGGCAGTTGATGTCGCTGGTGCAAGCCTCGTACACCCCCTGCGATTTAAACTTCGTCGCGGAAGAGGTCACCGAGCTCTGCGTCTTCCACTCCGTCGGGAGGCCGCTCTCGCCGTCGAGGTCTTTTTCGAGGCGAGCGATCTCCTCCGCGCTGAGCGCTTGTTGCGCGAGTGCGCCTCGAATCGAGGACTCTTCGTCTACGGTGAGTCCGAGCGATTGCGCGTGGAGCGACGCGCCGTCACTCCCACCATCGTACCCCACGCACCCCGCAAGCACCCCAGAGGCGACGCTTAACGCTGCTGCGAGCCACCGAGTCGACCTGATGTGCAATGCTGACGCCATGGGAGCTTGCGCCGCAAAGTTCGTGCCGGCCGCGGGCCCTCGTTCTCCGCGCGGATTCAGCCCTCGGCGCGTGCCGCGATTCCCGCGGACGGCTTCCGATTGCGCGAATTGTGCAAATTCGAGGGAGCCGCCCCCCCGGGTCTGCGCAAGGCGCCTCCGCTTTCGCCGCGCGCGAGGCAAGACCTCGGCGTTTCGTGCAGGCACGGGCGTGGGTGTCCGTTCGGCTACCGACGAGGACTCCAGGGGATCGCGCGTGTCGTGTCCACGAGCGGGCCCTCGAGGAATCCGTGTCCGGGGCGTAGCTCGCTCTTGAACGCCGGATCGAGGTAAGGGTCGGGCGCGCACTCGGGTATCGGCCCGTTCGGGGCGATTGCCCAGAGGCGGGACTCGAACGCGTCCTTCATCTTCGCCGAGGTCTGGCCGTGCCAATGGAGCACGAGGCGGCGGTCGGCTTCCCACCGCCGGCCGTAATACGAGGAGAACGCGCTGCGGAACAGCACGCGAAGGATGGCCGGAAGTGCGGAAAAGAACGCCACCAGCGCCGTTACGGCGGCCGCCGTCGCGAAGTGGGCGCCCCAGGCCTCTGCGATGCGCCGGCCCTCGAACTCCCGCTGCGCGAGGTGGTCGTGGTAGATTTCCAACTCACGCTGGGCCTTGACCCGCCGCTCGCGAAGCTGTGACCGGCGGAGCAGGAGATCGTCGGCCACGTGTTCCTGCTCGGGGTCCCTCGTGCCGTCGAAACGCGGAACTTGGATCACGGCCTGACGTTCAGCATCTGCGAGCGCGCCCTCTTCGTCGTCGAGCTCGCGCCAAACGCGCTGGCTACGCACCTCGAAAAGCGCAAGACGGTGCTCACCGGCGGAAAGTCCCAGCGGATGCTCGAGCGCCATCACGACGATTCCTTGCGCCACGAAGACTCCAATGACGGCGAAGAGTCCGATCGGGCCTCGGCCTGCGCGCCACCGCGCCGCCTGGGTCCGAGGCAAGGCCAACGACATGCCGCCCCCGGCCACGACGATGCGAAGCACGCCGAAGTGAAGGATGGCGAGGAAGACCCCAAACGCCATGCCCGCGACGGTGCCGAGGGTGGCGCGAAAGAGCTCGCCGAGGCCGACGAATGTGAGCGTGATCGACGCGACCGCCGCGAGGCCGAACGCATCGAGTCGCCTCCGTACCCGCCGAGGCATTCGCGCCAGGATGGTCGACGAGAAGCCGACGACGCTAGCGAACATCCGTGCTGCCGTCGGTGGGGAGCGCGAAGAAGTCCCCGGGCGAGCGGTCAATTTCGACCTCGAGCTTCTCGCGGTAGCGTTGGTGCACGCGCTCCGAGAGGGACATTTCGGTTTGGAATCGGCGGCGGGCTTCGGTCACCCGCAGATGTGCCGCGTGGTAGACTTCGCCGTGGCGCTCCAAGCCGAGCTCGTCGACATAAACCCGATGCTCGATGCCTTCCTTCGCCATCACGAGCAGCTTCAAGTTCTCGCTCAGCGCGTAATACGGGCCCGTGGCGATCATCATTTTGAAGAAAATAGGCCCGCACTCGATGGAGAGGAGGAGCAGCGCGAGGAGCAAGCTGATCCCAGGGCTCACTTCGTGGCCAATGCGAATGCGCTCGGCCAGCCCGTCGCGATGCCTCGCCGCGCGCTCGTTGGACTCTTTACGCGCGGCGAGGTCGGCGCGGTTTGCGACGATCGCCTTCTTCGTGGCGTCGAGCTCGTCGAATACCGGCTTGAGCTTTGCGCGCTCCTCGTCTTTTTGGCGCTGCACGGCGAGCTTCTTGTCCTCGAGGTTCTTGGCCATCATGCGCGCTGCAGGCCCTTCGCCCGCTTTGCCGCTGCCGCTCGCCCCTTGAACTTCGCGGTTCAGCTCCTCGACTTGCACGTCGATTTCATGCCGCATTGCCTCGAATCGCTGGTCGGTGTCGTCGAGGCGCTTCTGGAGCGCTTCGCGCCGCGTCTCGAGTTCCTGCTTCTCGCCGTCGAACAAGAGCACGGCTTTCTCGTCGAGCTCTTTTCGGTAGGAGATCTGCTCGAGTTCGAGCCGCGCCTCGATTTCCGACTGCATGACGCGGATCTCGAGCGGAGCCGACATGCAAAGCCCAATGATCATCGCCATGGCGATTCGCGGAGCGGCTCGCGCGATCTCGGAGAGGGTTACCGCCTCTGTTCCATCTCCTTTTCCCGAGCTCGAGACGATGAAGCGGTCAATGTTGAAGATAACGAGCGCGTACACGGCGCCGAACGCCGCCGCGACGAAGAAGCTTGGCCAGTGGGTCGACTGGCGAGCCACGGCGAGCACGGTATCGACTTTGGGCGAAATCACGGTGTAGAGTGCATACGTTCCCGAGACGAAGGCCAGTACGCCGGTCGAGAAGACCATGCCGCCGATGCCCTCGTACTTGACCCGCTCGGAGTGCGGACAGCGCTTGAGAATCTCCACGTCGGCGCCCGCGCAACTCCAGAGAAACGTCGAGATGGTGGACGCTTCGGCGGTCGTCGATGCGAAAAGGTCGTCGGGATTCGGTGGGGTGTTCGAGCGCATGGACTTCCTCATTGGACAGAGATGCGTTCGCGAACCACGCGAAGCGCGAAGAGACGGACGCCGTTCGGTGCGAGTGGCGGAAGAACGGCTTCTCGACAAAGAGTTCGGAGGCGGGGCGGGTACAAGGGGGCGGACAGCGGAGCGACCCGCATCGCGAGAGCGTGGGCGGGGCGAATGAGGGGCTCCCGCACCGGCGTGACCTTCGGAACACGCACGGCCGGGGCGCTGGCGGTGACCTTGAAGCGGTATGCCGTCTGGTCGACGAGCCCGCGGACACGAACAGTGACGACGGTACCCGTCTCGACGCGCAAGGGGACCGCGACCACGCCGCTCGCCTCGCCCGTAGCGTCGAAGCGCACTCGCGTATGGTCGTGCTCGAGCAGACCGTAGCCGCTCATGAGGACCATCAGGGTGGCCTCCACGCCGTCGGTGCGCACGATCTCGAGCGGGTACGCGCCGTGGCATCGCGGCTGCGAGAAGCGCGCCCGAACGTGCATGGCCGCTTGGCGGAGCGCCTCGAGCGTCATCGCGGCCTCCGGAGCGGTTGGGGGCCTCGGCTCGGTTCGGGGCCATCGCCGCAGGACATTCCGATCTCAATGCGGTCGTTCAAGCGGGCGATAGTGTCTTTTCCGTTCGCGTCCACGAGGCCGTCGCGGTTGCCGAGGCCTCTGGCGATGAACGACGTTTCTCCCAAACCTGGCCATGCCTTCAACCATGCGACGACGGTATGGGCACGTGCTTTCGAGAGCTCGTCGACGTTGGTTCCGTCGCCGGCCGGCACGTGCGCGGCGACAATGAACGTACGGTCTTTGTGGCGCACGAGCAGGCGTGCAATGCGGCGCAATTCGGCACCGCCTGCTGGGCGCAACGACGCCGAGCCACGTTCGAACTCGAGCGAAGAAGGTACAAAAAGAGGCTTGCCGCAGATGGCGTCGTGGCCGCCGTGCATTCGAATCGACGACGACTCACGGAACGGGTCGTCGCCCGCCTCCGCCTCGTCCAGCGTCGTTCGGCGCTCTCCCGCGCCGCTTGCCTCGAGCAGCGCGTGCTCGTCCGAGTCCGCGCCCCCAATCTTGCTGCCCAGGCGCGCACCTTGGCCACCTAGGGTCGCCATGATCCCCGCGACCGGTTCGGCGTTTCCTCGTTCGTCTTCATGAGAGCCGAGGCTCGTCGTCGTGCGCGACGGTGTCGCAGCATCGGCGGGCGCGGTCGGCGGGCGTGCTTCACACGGGACGGCGGGCATCGCCACAGCGCGGGAAGGCGTCTTTGACGTCGCGGGCGAAGCTTGGGCTTGCGCTTCGTCGCCGCCGCAGTGAGGATTCGTCGCCGGACACGTCAACGACAGCGCAGAGAACACGAGGGGAATGGCAAAGACCGCCGGGGCCAAGAACCGTTGCGCCGGCGCCGCAATCAACAGCGTGGCCGCGCCGAATGCGAGCGCAAGAACGTTCGATCCTTCCGACGAGCAGCTCGACCGTTCCATCGAAGACAAGGCGGCGAGGGCGACGGCGATGCCAAACCAGGAAGAGAGGAACCAGGAGAGCCAAAGGCTGGCCGACCCGATCGGCGTCCGCTCTGCCCAACGGACGACGCGAGCGCGAAGCTTTGCCAGGGGGGCGAACGCATGGAGCCCTCGGAGGAGGCTGTAGGCAAAAGCGAAGCGAAAGAGGCCCCACGGACACGTCCGCCAATGCATGGCAACGTACGCCAAAACGGCGAAGTCCCCGAGGACAGTCAGGGGCGTGAACGGCGAGACGAACCAAGCACCGAGGCCGGGGTGTCGACTCGGTGTTTCCTCCGAAGCCTCTGTCGAAACGTTTGAAGGTTCTTCCGCGTCGAACGACACTTTGTTGGCATCGAAGTACAGCGTCGCGGTGATGAGGCTGTGCGACCGCAGCCCGTCGTTGTCGAGCGGTAGGAGGTCGAGATCGTAGAGGCGTGCACCACGAATGCGGACCGCGCGCCACTCGGGGCGCTGCGAGCCCGAATGTTGGCCGTTGGGTACGTACAACTCGTCGAGTCGATCGATCTCGACGTACCGGTCGCTGCGCCGCGCATGCTGGGGGGCGGGCGCCGGCATGATGTCGTCCGCGCGGCCGCGAACGACACGAAAACGAAACGCCGAGGACTCGACGAAAACCGAGTCGGACACGCTGGGACCGGGTGGCTTGGGCGGGAGCGAGCCCACCGCGAACCCCTCGAAGGAGCACGCCATCCACTCCTCGGGAGGGGCTTGCTCCTCCGTCGCGAGCACGCTCATTTCGTGTCCCCTGTCCGCCGGGGGCGTCCGCGTCGTGAGCAACAACCCACGCGCACACGCGCATCACGCTCCGTCGACTTCATCCGCGCCACCCTCGTGCCAACATGACCCGCCGCACTCCGTCATGCACCCCACGCAAGACCCGGGCCGATGTTTGTTCTCCGGTTCTTCTTCGTATTTTCCGTGCGAGTGAAGCGTCCCCTTGCACATGTTGTGCAGTGACTCAGGCGCCTTCACACCCGCTTCGCCCGATGGATCGTCTCCCTGCTGCGCGTGTCGTGAATGGACTCACGACGCGCGGGCGAGTCGGCGGCCGACGCGGAGCAAGTCGTCAAGCGTGGCCTTGTCGTTCAGCTTCGCAACGCGCGCCAGCTCCTCGAAGTACAACGCTTCGTCCACCGAGACCGCTCCGTCCCACTGCACGACGGCGCTGACGAGCTCGAGCGTTCGGCGCACCTGTGATCGAGAGAAGTCCTCGAGAAGCTCGCTCAAGAGCGGTCGCAAGGCGACTTTGTAGCCGTAGGGAAGCAGCTCGCTCACCCAAGCGTTCGCGACGCCCCAATCGGTCTCGGAGATATCGCTCTGCCCGCCGATGGAAGCCGACTCGGAGCGAATGAACTCGACTTGCGCGACCCGGCGCACCAACACCGACTCCATTTCGCGACCCGACAAAGGTGCCGTCCCTTCATCCATGGCGATGAGACCCAACACCAAGACCGATTGCGCTTGCGTCAACATGACTTCTCGACACTTTCCCTAAAGCCAGCGTTTGTCGGGCAAGGCTGCGAAACCACGACGTTCGAGCGGCCCGTGAGTCCGACCAGCCCGCGACGACTGCTGCGCCTCCGCGGGTGAGCTGCGTGCTCAGGACCGACCCGCGCTCCATCGCGCGGACGGAACCCGAACGCGAAACGAAAGGTCCCCCAACGTTGGACCGCCGACCCTCGTTCTCGTTGGGTTCTCACGCTCCGCTGGAGAGCAAGTCGCATACCATCATGATGTCCCTCGCATTTCCGAGGTGCGGCGCGTGTTCTGTCCTGCACGTGCACGGCATTGTGGCCTTCATGTGTGCAACGTTGCGCTGTGCAAGGTCACGTGCCCGGCCTTCATGATTGCTGCGGCGCCGCGCGACCTTTCGTGAACCGCAAGCGTCGGCAACCGCGCGAGCCGGTGGCGGAGCTCAACGACGTCCCGTTTGAATGGCGTGTGCACCGTGTCTCGTCGCGGCTCACCGATCGCCGGACGACCCAAAGTCGTCGCGGACGCTGACCCGGTCCAAGGACCGACGCGCAGGAAAATCGACGCGCGGACGCGGCAATCCATAGCGCTCAACCCAGTTGATCATCGTGCGGCGCGAAACGCCAGCCATGGTCGCAGCTCGCGACTGATTGCGCCCCGCTTGCTCGAAGAGAGCGACGACCCACGCGCGGTGAGCGGGATCATGGGGCGATGGACGCGCGAGTCTGGGGTCTCGCGGCGCAGTCTCATCGGATAGTGGGGCCGTGTCTGCTTCCGCAGGCGAATCTGCGACGGATTCCGACGACGTTCCGCGCTCCCCGAGGACGCGAACGAGGTCCTGAATTTGGACGATCACCCGCTCGCTTTGTGGCGCGCCAAGCCACCGAACGCGAGCCAGTTCGAAGGCCACCTCCACGACGCCTTTCAATTGGCGCACGTTGCCCGGCCAAGGCTGCTGCTCGAGCCACTCGACCGCGTCCGCGCTAAGCGACCCCGTCACGCTCGCGCCAGCCGCGAGTAGCGACACGAACGACTCCGAAAGTTCGCGAATCGCCGCGCGGCGCTCACGGAGCGGTCGGATTCGCACCGGCTCGGCTACGGTAAGCCGGTAGTAGAGATCTTCGCGCAGCCGACCCGACCGGACCGCGGCCATCACGTCGACGTTCGTCGCTGCGATGAACCGCACGTCGGCGGTGCGCTCCGTCGAGTCTCCGACCGCGCGAAATGAGCGTGCCTCGATGAGTCGCAAGAGCTTCGCCTGGGACACGGCGGGCAGATTCCCGACCTCATCGAGGAAGAGCGTGCCGGAGTCTGCTCGCGCGACGAGACCGCCGTTCGTTTGAACGGCCCCGGTGAACGCTCCCTTGCGATGCCCAAACAGCTCCGCCTCGAAGAGGCTCTCGGTCATGGCGCCGCAGTCGACGACGACGAAGGGGGCGTGCCGCCGACGCGAGCCATCGTGGATGAGCTTCGCGAGGCGCGTTTTGCCGACGCCGGTCTCTCCCAAAATGAGGAGAGAATGGTCCGTGTGGTGCCCGAGCGTAAACAGCAGCTGGTCGTCGTCCGTCAAGGGACAGATTCCCGCGCCAGCTTCGACGCCCTCCACCGTTCGGCGAATTCGGAACGACATGCCCCCCCCCCACGTTGATGGTTCCATCACCGTACGAAACGCGAGCCCGTCGCTGCAAGCACAAAAGCACCGTGGGGATGCATTAATGAAGACAGTTCCGGCGAAACCGGGTTAGGTCCGTACATGTGAGTGCGAAAAATTTTCTGCACCGTCAGCACGGGCCGTGTGGTTGGTGTGGTTTTCCGGTCCCAAGATGCCATATTTACTTCATGCGTATCGAGTGTGCATGGTTGCCGTTGCACTCGAACGATCACGTCGTTCGAGGCCGCGCTCGAGGGCGAAGGGCGCGAAACTGCCGGTCGTGCACCCGGCTTGTCGCGTCGACGGGGTCCGCTCGCCGCTCCACGTCGTCTTCGAAAGCCAAGCCCGTTCGTCTCGCGAAGCGCCAAGTTCGCGTCCGCTTTTGTCGCCGAGCCGGCGGCCGTGGCTCATGCCCGAACCTTCGCAACGAGTTGCGCGTCCGTTTCGCGGGGAACCGACAATGCCTCGATCGCGCCTGAGCGTCGGTCGAACGCGAGCACCCACGTTCCGTCTCGGTTTTCGGTGCACCGCGGAACGTCGAGATCCGCAATCAAACGCCACCGCCCGTCGGGGGCGACGATCTCGAGCCTCGCGGCCCGCAAGATGTCCTCCGAAGCGGCGGAAACGCTTCCGACCGAACCCCGATGGAGGACGACGTCGAGACGTTCCGACGAGCAAATGACCAACGTGAGAGCCATCGAGGTAGCCTTCAACAAGACGGCATCATGGACAACCGAGGGGGGGGCAATGCCGGGATCAGCGGCGCACGTTCCACTGGAAAGGCGCGGTGTTGCTCGTGCCCCAAACCGCGACGCTTCCCCCATTGAACGAGTAGTTCGTCGAGGTGGGCACGAGCGCCCCGCCGAAGGAGGCCGCGTAAACGCCGAAGCTCATGCCCGGGTGCATGGAGTCCCACCCGTACTGCATGTTCATGTTCACGGGAGCGTACGGGTTGCCCTCCGGGTCGATCGAGTAGATGTCGTAGTCGTTCCACCAGGGGACGTTCTCCTTGATGAACGACCACTCGTCCTGGGTGAACGGTGCGAAGGTCGACGCGGTTGTCGTGGTCGCGGGCGCTCCGGGCACGGCGTAGGGTGCGAAGCGGCTGCAGAAGGCCGCATGGGAGAAGCCGGCGCGCGCCCTGAACGACGAAATCGCGGTCTCGCCGATGCGTACGCGCTGCGCGCTGCAGGCCGCTCCGCCCAGGAGGAAGTACTCGAGCTGCTTCCCCCACTCGCGGACACCCGCGTAGTAGCGGTCCTGTTTCACGCTGTAGAGGTTGTCGTTCTTCGTGATGGTCGGCCCGGTCCAGAACGTCGTTTGGTCCCAACCGCCACCGTCCGTCCGTTCATCGGAAATGACCACCGTTTCACGGTTTTGAGGGGTGTTCTTGCTCGCCTCGTGACTCAACACGCGCGTGCCGCGGGTGTACGAGTGGTTGCAGAGAAACGGATCGTCCTTAAGGCTCGACGCTCGACGGACAGTCTCCCAGTTCAGCTGCTTCTCGCGTGTCGCGATGGCGATTCCCGCGCGGGCGCCCGTGTTGACACCGAAGACGCTTGGGCTGGGCCCATAGCTCCGCAGGTCCTTCACGGGGCAGATGATGAGCTCGTAAGACTCGGCCCGCGTCCGGAGTTCGATCGCGAGCGGAGAGCACCCCTGCGCGAGAAGGTGAGCGACGCAGGTGTCGTGTTGGTACGTGAATGTCTGCTCGGCCTCGATCGGAGCGCCGTTTCGGTCACGCAAAGTGGGCGCACGCGTCACTGCGTCGATCTGAGGGGCTTTCGCGCGATCCGCCGATACGCGGATGACCTGCGAGTAAGGGGCGCCGCTCGGGGGCGCGACGGTCGACAGCCAGAAGCGACCGATGTCCACGAGCTTCGGGCGAGCGAGCGTGCACGTCTTCGTCGACGCGCCGGTCCCCGCTGAACAGCTGCCAACCACGCAGTCCTCGTCGCCCGAGCAACTCGCGCCGACGGGACACGCGTAAGGGCTGTTCGGCCCGCCGCAGTCGACGTCCGTCTCGCCCTGATCCTTCGCACCATTCCGATCGACGGTCCGAATCGCGGCGCACTTCTTCGTGTCGCTGGAAGGATCGAGCCTGCTCGAGCGGCAGTCGAAGGCGAACGAAGCGGACGCACCCGCCGACTTTAGCGTGCGCTCTGGGATGCAGATGTTGACCTGGGAGCAGTGAAGAGACGAGCAGTTGATGTCGCCGGCACATGAGCCGTAGTCGGCGACGCCCTTGAACGCCCGAGCCGCGTTAGTCAGCGCGGACTGCGTACGCCACTCGCCAGGGAGTCCGTTCCCGTCGCCGAGGTCGCGCTCGAGCTTCGCGATCTCGTCGGCGGTGAGGGCCCTCTGCGCAAGCGCGGCGCGGATGGTCTCTTCCTCGTCGGCCGTCAGTCCGAGAGACCGGGCTTGCATCGACGCGTTGTCACTGCCGCCGTCGTAGCCCACGCAGCCCGCGAGTGCGAGAGACGCCGCCGCCATGCCCGTCGAGACCATCGTTCGTATTGTCACCATCGCTGCTCCTCGCACCACAGCGCGGCAAGGGAGCAAGTCCCGTGCCCGGTGCTCTCAACTTGGAACCGTTGGAGGAGGTGGCGGCGCGAGGTACGTTCCCGGAGCGACGCGGCGGTGCGCTGGGGCGCAATTGCGCTTCATGTGAACGGAATTGCGCAATGCACCCCGCGCGCCGCATCCGACGAGGCGGAGCCCTCGCGCCTCTGACTTGCGGGCGCCGCGACGATCCCCGGCGTCGATTCCGAGGTCGCTTGGTGTGCCGCTGGAGATCGGGTCATTCCCCCAAGTCGTCGGTGGTCGCGCTCGAAAAGATCCGAGCCACGCAGTGTCTTTCTCCAGTTGCGTTCGTTCTTTCGTTCTTTCGCTCTTCGTTCGGCAGGCCGCTAGCGGCGATCAACGAGCACGATCATGGCGGCTTCGGTCGCGCGCGGATCCGCGTCGACGAACGCGAGCCCAGCCCCGTCCTCCGTAACGCGCACGACGCGAATGCGGAACGAAGCCTTCGCCTCAGGGATGTCCACGCGCCCGACGAGGCCCACCGCGGGTAGCGAGCCCGGCCAGCGTACGAGCATCCCCGTACGCGAGATGTTTACGAGGGTCACGGCGACAGCGAGGCCGTCGACCGACACGCTCGCTTCGCCCGTGACCGGCGCACGCGGCGCGCGAGCGATCGGGCCGTCGGTGGATTCAACCGCCACACGCGCCGCACCGCTTACCGGGATACGCTGGCCCATGCGCCAACCGCGTTGTGCAGGCGAGAGAAAAGGCGCGCGGATGTCTTCTCGAAGCACGAGCGCGATCGCGGTGAACACGGCGAGGTCGACGAGCAGAATTCCCGAACGGTACGCGAAAGAACCCTCGGCGAGTTTGACTCCGCTGTCGGCGAGCAACCCGAACGAGTGCAAGAAGAAGACGAGAAAGCCCCAGCGCTGCCCCGAGTAAAGCCCGATGCCCGCGAGGGGCCCGCCAAGCACGAGCGCGGTACCCGCGAGACCGAAGCCCATCAAGGCCCGGCCAAGCACCGTGTCCGTGTCGTGTCCGCTCGCGGCCGACGCCTGCAACACATTGGCGAGCGGACTCAGGAGGTACGCGAGCGCGATCAATTGCACAGTCAACGGCCGTGAAAACTTCATGCTCAAAATCATTGGCGCCACCGTTTACCCTCTTGAACCCGCGCTTGATGCAGCGAGGTGTGGAGCGGCTGGCAATTCACGTGCCAGGCGACATCAGGGGCAGTCCATGCTGCCAACGAGCCGCTTGAGCGCGTGTCGGTAAACGAGCCCGGAGTCTTTCGCGACGATCGCTCTTCCCTTGAGGTCCGTGTCGATGCACTGGATCGTGAGGTCGGCGGGCATGTCGCCGGTCGCGGGGTCGAAGGTCACCACGCCAGTCGCTCCGCGTAGGCGCACCGGCTTGCCCTCGCGGAGTAGGTCGACCATTTCGCGAAGACGCGCTGGACCCACGGAAAAGTCCGCTCCCTCCGCGGCGAGGAGCGCGAACTTCTCGGCGATCGCAGGCCCCTTCGGCTCGGGTTGCTTCGTCGCGAGCGCGGCGAGGGCGAGCGCATAGAACGCGTCGTAGGTGGTGTTTGGCGCTGAGCCAAGAGTCACCGGGTTACCTCCGCTCTTCTCGGGCGGAAATGCCGAGTTGAAGAGGTTCGTGAAGCGCATGTTCTCGTCGGTGCGGTTGGCCGAGCTCACGCCAAAGATTCGGCGGCGCATCGTCTCGTCGGTTCCCGCAGCCTCGACGAGCCATGGCGGAACGACGAGCGGCGTCAAATAGAATGGGATGCGCTTTTGTTTCCGCCATCGCGGGAGGAGCTGCTTGTACGCCTGCTCCGCGCTCAGCATGGTCGTGAAGATTACGTCCGGTTCGAAGTCTTCGAGTCGCTTCACGACCGGCGTGACGTCCGGGCATAGACCCTGGCAAACAACCTCCTGATAGGCCTTGTCGTTCTCGAAGAGCGACTTCCCGTTGAGTCGGAAAGCCTCGTAGAGCACGTCGCTCAGCGCCTGGTCCCACGCGGCGTCGCTGCGCACGAACGCGAGCTTGAGCGGTGCCTTTGCGCTCACACGGAGCTCCTTGCGAGCGCGCGCCTCGAGCTCGCGCTCGAAGAAGCTCGCGAGCGCAGGCACGGCACCCGAGAGGCTGTAGATGGTGCGGTAGGTCATGCGGGGCTGCCCCTTCGCGACCGCCATACGCCCGATGAGGGGATTCAAGTTTCCGGAGCTCAACGCAATGGCTCCTCCGGGAGTGAAGATCGTCGGCGCGAAGTCCAGCATTTCGCTGCTGCGTCCGAAGCCCACGACGGCGGCCGCCCCGACGTTCTCGACGAGATGCTTCGCGGAGTCTTTGGCATCCGCTGTGTCGTCGCACGCGACGATGCCGAACGTGGGCATGGTCGATCCGGGGGCGCGCGCCTCGGGGCCGACAACACGAGCAAACTCTTGCCGTGCGAGGTCGAACGCTGCCCGCGCGTTGAGACCGAACGCCTTCGCGTCGTTGCCACTGAGCGGGTTCAGCATGCCGAGCCACACGACGTGCTCGGCGGCTAGGTCTTCGGGATCCGCATGCGCTTTACATCGGTCCGTTTCGAGCACCTTGCACGAGCCCGAGACCCGGTCGCAGCGTGACGGCTTGCCGTTAGCCAGTTGCACGCATGCGGCGTTCGAGGCACACATGGCCGACGGAGCCATCGGCGCCTCCGATACGGAGGGGGACGTTCCACGCGCACGCCACGAGGCGACGCCGACCCCGACGACCGCGACCACGCCCATGGTCACGATGGCCGCGAACGACGATCGGCGCAGCTTGCTCGGAGCCTGCGAGGGCTGGTTTGCGGGTGGCGGGACGGTGGGCTCAAATGCGTCGACGTCGACGCTCGGCGGCGGCGCCGAGAAGCCGCCTTGGAGGGGATCTCGAACCGGCGCGTCGATTGCTCCCGCGGCAGCGAGGCGTGCGAGTTGAGAAGAGTCCACTCCAGCCGTGTGACCCCAACCATCGTCTGTATTGACGCTCACGACGCCGCGGCGGCTGCTGACGGCGGGCGGAGGCATGGAGAAGCGTTCGCTGCTCGGGTCATCGAGGAAGGGCTGGCTCATGATCGGCAGCACCTGCAGCGAGAGGGCCTCAACCACGGCAGTCATCGAAACGAAGCGTGAGTCCCTGCTTTTCTCCATGCAGCGAAGGACGATGCTCGAGAGCGATCCCCACGCGAAGTCATCGATGTCAACCGGGCCAACCGAGACCGCGAGCGCTCCTGGGGCCTTCGTCAAAATCTCGGTGATGAGCTGAATGCTCGATGCTCCGAGGCTCCACGGTGGCGTACCCGTGAGTACCTCGTACGCCATGACGCCCCAAGCGAATTGGTCGCAACGCCCGTCGAGGTCTTCTCCACGCATTTGCTCCGGCGCCATGTAATACGGCGTGCCGACGATGAGCCCCTCCGTGGCCCGCGACGGGGCGCTCGACGCGGCAGTTGCCATCGTCGGATCTGCGCCGGAGAGCCTCTTGGCGATGCCGAAATCGAGCACCTTAACGATGCCGTCGTCGCGAATCATCACGTTCTCGGGCTTGATGTCTCGATGCACCAGGCCCGCCCGATGTGCAGCCGCGAGTGCCCGCGCGACGTCCCCCAGCCAACGAACGCGCTCGCGCACGGTCACGTTGGCATCTCCGAGTCGCTCACGGAGCGGCGCTCCCCGAATGAGTTCCATCGCGAGGTAGGCAACCGGCTCGGTCGCGCGGGCTACGGTGCTCTGCCCGACGTCGAAGATCGACACCACGTTTGGGTGGTCAAGCGCGGCCGCGGCGCGCGCCTCTTTCACCATCGCAGCGGCGCCCTCGGTGTTGAGCGAACCACCGCCGTGCCCCTCGGCGTGGAGAATCTTTAGGGCCACTTGGCGGTGAAGCACAACGTCGAGAGCGCGGTATACCTCGCCCATGCCGCCTGCGCCGAGGTGTGCCAAGATCTCGTATTTCTCGATTCGTTCGCCGACCTGAAGGGACATGGGATCGTCGCCATGGTGGCTCACGAAGGGCGGTTAGGTCCAGCATGGATCGGCGCGCGATGCAGGCGCGCCCCGCTGGCGCGACGAAACCGAACGCGTGATGTGAAAACAAATGTGCATTGCACAAGTAAAGTGCACACCCGCTTTACATCGGTGCGAAGGACTCCGACGTGTTGGGATTGGCTTCGTTCGAGAATTCGCGAAGGACCGCCGATTGTCACGCGTGGCATGGTTGCGCAGTACATGTTGCGCAGCGGTGTGTTTTGGTGGGGCGAGCGCAAACCGTGGAACAGCATGTCTGCTGCTTGCTGCACGACGACCTCGAAGGTCAGCGTGACTCCGTTACCCACGCGCTTCGCGGTCGCAAGCCGAGACGGGCGCCCGGGACGTCGCGTTCGCGTGGTGTGATTGCCTTGCCTTCTGCGCACCGCGCGCGGGCGTAACGGCCTGCCCGCGCACGCCGCATCGGCACCGTGCGCGTCTTCGATTCGGGCCAGCCTGCTACGGTCTTCGACGTGCTGCCTGCAGGGGGCGCGGGCGTCGACTGCCAGGCCGCGATCGACGCGCTGGAACGCGGCCGCTTCGAGGAAGTCCTTGCCTCGCTCCACGATGTGCCGCAGGAAGACCCCCTCGTCTCCCTCCTCCGCACGAGCGCGGAGGCGCGGGTGAGCGAGCACCTCCTCCGATGAGCGCCGAGCAGCCACGCAATCCCCTCCACGGCATCACGCTCGAGCGCGTGGTGAACGAGCTCGAGGCTCACTACGGCTGGGAGGAGCTCGGGCACCTCGTGAACATCCGCTGCTTTCAGGAGAACCCGAGCGTGAGCTCGAGCCTGAAATTCCTAAGGCGCACGCCGTGGGCGCGCGAAAAGGTCGAGAGCCTCTACCTCTTCATGCTCCGGGAAAAGGCTCGGGCGGCCCGAGGCGTGTAGACCTCGTCCGCCCGTGCGGCGTCGTGCGCGATGCGTGCAGGCTACACCTTGGCGAGGGCGCGCTTCGTGCCTGCGATGATTTCGTCGACCTCCGCGTCCGTCGTGACGAGCGGCGGGCAGAACGCCACCGTGGCCGGGCCGATCGGGCGGCTGATGACGCCTTCGGTGAGCATCGCCTCGCGGAGCTTCATCGCGTCGCACGCGGGCGTGAGGCCGAGCGCCCACACCGCGACGCCGCCGCGCAGGTGCGCGACCTTCTCGCCGTCGACCAGCGAGCGGAGCCCCGCCTCGAGCCGCGCGCCCATGTGCTTGGCGCGCTCGACGAGGCCCTCTCGCTCCATGATGGCGAGGTTCGCGAGGCCCGCCGCGCACGCCGTGGGGTGCCCGCTGTACGTGTACCCGTGCCGGAAGATGAACGCCGGTTGGCTCTCGAGCACCTCGCGAACCTTCGGCCCGACGATCACGCCGCCGAGCGGCTGGTACCCGCTCGTGATCGCCTTCGCGAAGGTGATCATGTCGGGCTCGACGCCGAAGTGCTGCGCACCGAACCAAGTGCCGAGGCGCCCGTAGCCGCAGATGACCTCGTCGAAGACGAGCCACGCGCCCACGCGATCGCAGCGCTCGCGCAGGCCCTTCAGGTAGCCCTCTTGCGGCGGGAAGACGCCGCCCGCGCCGATGATCGGCTCCGTGAGAATCGCCGCGACCCGGTCACCCTCGCGGTCGAGGATCGCGTCGATGGCGCCGAGGTCGTCTTTCGGAACGCGCACGACGTCCGGGAGCAAGGGCCCGAAGCCCTCGTGGTTCGGCGGCAGGCCCGTGGCCGTGAGGCCGCCGTAGGCGACGCCGTGGTAGCTCGGCTCACGGCTGATGATGAGCGTTTTTCCTGGCTTGCCCGCGATGTGCGACGTCACGCGCGCGAGCTTGATCGCCGTGTCGACGCTCTCGCTGCCGCCGCTCGCGAAGAAGATGCGTGCATTCTGCATAGGAGCGATCGAGGCGACCTTCGCGGCGAGCTCTTCTGCCGGCGTGTTCGTGAACCGATCGAAGCACTGGTAGGCGGCGAGGGTGCTCGCCTGCGCGCGAATGGCCTCGGCGATCTCGGCGCGGCCGTGGCCGGCGGCCGCGTACCAGAGGCTCGCCATGGCGTCGATGTAGCGCTTGCCGCTCTCGTCCCATACGCACGCGCCCTCGCCGCGCACGAAGCGAATGAAGGCCTCCGGCGGAGCAGCGGGGCGAGCGAAGGGGTGGAGGAAGGGGGAGAGGCTCATGGCGGTGCAGTGTCGCACAACGCGGTGCGTTGTGAAGCCCTGACGCGAGCTTTTCGCCGAACGCGGACCGCGGGCGTACGGTCAGTGAAGCCGCGCGTCGATCTTCGCCTCGAGGCGCGCGACCATCTCGCTCACGGCGAACGGCTTCTGCACGTAGTCGTCCGCGCCGGCCTCGAAGCCCGCCACGATGTCTTCGACGCGGCTCTTCGCCGAGAGGATCACGATCGGGAGCGTGCCGCGCGGGTTCGTTTCGCGTAGGCGCCGCGCCACCTCGAGCCCCGAGAGCTTCGGCATCATGACGTCGAGCAGCACGGCGTCGAAGGGCCCTTCGCTCGCGAAGGCGCGGAGCGCGGCGTCCCCGTCGAGCGCACAGACGAGCTCGTAGCCCGCAGGCTTCAAGAGCGCCTTCAAGATCTCGAGGTTCGCGGGCGAGTCGTCCGCAACGAGGAGCCGTCGCGCCTCGGCGGGGCTCGGGCGTGGCTTCGGCGCGAGGGGGAGGTGGGAGGTCGCATCGCGCGCGTCCTCGAACGCGGGAGCTCGCGGGCTGCCTGCGCCCACGTCGAGCTCGTCGGCGTCGCGCTGCACCAGCTCGGCCTCGAGGGTCTCCGTCGCCTCCTGCACGTCGAAGGCGAACGTCGCTCCGGCGCCCTCGCGCGAGGTCACGCCGAGGTCGCCGCCATGAAGCCGCACGATCTCGCGCGCGATCGAGAGCCCGAGGCCTGTGCCGCCGAAGCGCTCCGCGATCGCCGCGCTCCCCTGGTCGAAACGCTGGAAAATGCGGGCTTGCATCGCCTCGGGAATTCCAATGCCCGTGTCGCTCACGGTGATCACGACGCGCGGCTCGAGCCCGCCGCGACGCTCCGCGCGCACCGTGATGCGGCCCGCCTCCGTGAACTTCACCGCGTTGCCGAGGAGGTTCACGAGCACCTGCTGAAGGCGGTTCTCGTCGACCCAACCGAGGAGCTTCGCAGGCACCTCGTTGTGGAGCGTGAGGCGCTTCGTGGCGGCGAGCGGCTCGACGCTCGCGAGGGCCACGCGTGCAGCGTCGTGCAGGGGCACGCGCGTCTTGCGGAGGCGAAGCGTGTGCGCACGCAGCTTGCTGAAATCGAGGATGTCGTTGATGAGCGCGGCGAGCCGGCGGCCGGAAGCGAGCACCATCGCGAGGCGGCTCCGATCGTCGTCGCCGAGCGCGCTCGCCTGGGTGAGCACGGCCTCGGTGAGCCCCACGATCCCGTGCACGGGCGTTCGCAGCTCGTGGGTGGTGTTCGAGAGGAAGGCGTCTTTGAGGGAGTCGGCGCGCTGAAGCTCGGCGTTTTGCTCGAGGATGATGCGCCGCTGCTCGAGGGTCTCTTCGGCGAGGCGCTCCGCGCGCGTGTGGGCCTCCGCGTTGACGATGGCGACGAGCAGCGACTGGCAGAAGATCTCGAAGGCGAGCGCGTAGCTCGTGAGCCCAATCGTGCCGAAGATCGGCAAGCCGCGGAGCCCTTGCACCGTGTCGATGGTCGCGCCGACGATGAGCGCGACGACGCCGGCCGCGACGACGGCGCGTTCCTGCCACGGGCGCCCGCCTTGCCACGCCACGAGGATGCGCGCGGTGATCACGGCCCACACGAGCGCCATGACCTCCGACGTGCGAAGGAGCAGCGGCAAGTGTTCCATGGGCAAGAGCAGGTTGCCGAGCGCGAGCGCGATCACGACGAGCTGCGTGGCTTTACGAAAGGACCGCCAGGTGAGCGGCGCGAGCTCGCCGTAAAACTCGATGCCGGCCGCGATGATGGCGCCCATCGATCCGAGCTCGATCCGCCTGTCCATCGCGGCGCCGAAGAGGCCAATGCCCGAGACGCCGGAGCGTGCGTTCGTGAACGTGTGAAGCGCGTAGAGCGCCGCGAGCACGGCGAGCGATGCGCTGGCGCGGCGAAGGCGCCCGATGATCGTGCTGTTCACGGCGGAAGCCGCCATGAGCAAGAGCCACCCGCACACGAAGGCGATGTGCGTCGTCTGCGTGACCACGAAGCTGCGCATGCTCTCCGCCGAGCCCACGTGCACGCGTGGCTTGTGGGCACGCGCGTCGAAGACGCCCTCGGTCTCGATCGCGAGCTCGACGGGCTCACGGTGCGCGGGCACGGTCACGAAGATTGGCTCGCCGAGGGCACAGACGGGGGCTGCGTTTCGAGGGGAAATTCCCGCGCCGCGGAGCTCGACGCAGTGCCGGGGCACGTTGCCGTCGAGGGCGACCGTGCGAGGCTCGTCGTGCGAGGCAAGCACGTAGATCACGGTCACGGCCCGCGTTTCGCCGACGCCCGGAAGCAGGCGGAGGTTCGGGCGCGCGTCGGCTGGCATGGCGCGGAAGGCGGCGGGGTCCGTGCATGCGGCGAGGGTGCCCGCGCAATACCGCTCGGCGGGGCCGAGGGCCTCGACGCCCACG
>CAIOHM010000245.1 GCA_903858055.1 uncultured delta proteobacterium | reverse complement strand
TGCTGTGGGTGCCGCCCGGTGTCCTGCTCATGGGCACGCCGAAGGACGTCACCCCGCGCCTCGCCGACGAAGAGCTCCCCGGTGAAGAGAAGTCCATGACCGGGTTCTTCATCGACAAGCTCCCGTACCCCAACGAGCCAGGGGCGATCGCCACCACGAACGTCACGCGCGAGGAGGCGGAGCGCCTCTGCACGAAGGCGGAGAAGCGCCTGTGCACCGAGGCGGAGTGGGAGCGCGCGTGCAAGGGCCCCTCGCAAGACCTGTACGTGGGGGGCGCGTTCGCTGCGGCCTCCTGTGGCATCGGTGTGCCCGCGGAGCGTGCCGCGCTCCAGCCCCGAGGCGCGAACCCCGCGTGCGTGTCGGGCTTCGAGGTCGCGGATCTTCATGGCGGGGCCTTCGAGTGGACCTCGTCGAACTGGAAGCGCAGCGGAGCGGGTGACCAAGGCGTCGTGCGCGGCGGCAATGCACCCATGCCCCAAGGCGAGGTCGTCGCGCGCTGCGCGAACGCCGGCCCGCGCTCGGTCGCCTCGAAGAGCCCGACGGTCGGGTTCCGTTGCTGCGCGGGCGAGCGCAACGACGTCGAGGTGACGCTCAAGCCCTCGCGCAACATCGTGCTCGAGCGCGTGGTCACCCGCGAAGGCATGCCGCTCTCGCTCCGCACGCGCGCGAAAGACGAAGCCGCTTTCCGTGCGTGGCGCTGGCGACCCTCGCTCAACGACGAGCTCGTCGTGCACTCGGGTTGCGTCGGCGAGCGCGGTCCGTGCAGCCTGATCGTCGGCCGCGAGGCCGGTGGCACGGAGGTCGTCGCGCTCACGCTCGAGCTCGGGCGCGTGGCCGCGGAGGTTCAGCTCTTCGAAGGCCCGCGCACCTTGCGTGCAACCTTCATGGACCCACAAGGTCGCTCGCGCTACGTGCGCTACGAGATGGGCAAGCTCTCGGTCAGCGGTCTCGTGCGCTGACGCGTAGCTCGTTCGGGCAGATGCTGCAGCGGACCGTGGCGGCGCTCGGGGCCATGAGGTGGCAGTAGCGGCTGGCGATGTCCTTGCGGCCCGAGGCTGCGAAGAGGGCCGCTTCCGTGCACAGGAGGCGATGCGCTTCGAGGTTCGCAGCTCGGTCCTGGCCATCGCGCAGGGCGGAGAGGGTCGTGTCGAGGGCCTTGTGGTCGAGCTCGGGCGTCTTCGCGGTCGAGGCGCTCTCGCGCTCTTCGTCGACGGGACGCAGGAAGTACCCTGCCGGGACGAGGCGCGTCGCGGTGTCGGAGGTCCACACGGCGCCGGCGGTGCTGCGCGTGGGGCGGCCCTTCGCGAGGTCGAACACCGTGCGGGGATCGCCTTGGCCGCGCAGCGTGAGGTCACGTACGAGCGGGCGTAGCGCGACGTCGCGATCGAGTTCGGCGGCGAGGCGAGCGGGGGCTTCGTGCCTCCAGCGGAGGAGCGTGGTGCTCGGCGCGAGGGCGTTGACCGCACGCGCAACCACGAGGCGGCCGAAGAGCGCGTCGTCGTCGACGAGGACCACGGCGTCGTCGGGGATTTCGGACACGAGGCCGCGCGCGTCGTCGGCGCTCGCGAAGGTCTCGCGCGCTCGGTAGGAGAGCTCGGTGCCCGCGCGTGCCACGAAGGCGAGCCACGCGACACCGAGAAAAACTCGGCGGTAGCGTGCGAGCGTGTCACTGCCCGCGAGCGTGAAGCTGGCCGCGGCGGCAGCGGCCATGGGGCGTGCGAGGGCGATGACGACGGCGGCACGCGCGGTGGCCGTGTCGAGGCCTACGAGGCGCTCTCGATCGAGGCACACGAGCGGCAACACCAACGCGAGAGCGAGGCCCTCCGTCGCGACGCGCACGTGCGGCATGGCGCGGCGCATGATCGCCACGACGACGCCCGCCGTGCCGAGTCCCACGACGACGCCGTCGATGGGCAAGGCGGCCACGGGGAGCGGCGGGAGGGTCGCGAGGAAGGCGAGGGGCCCGAGGCGCTCGGCAACGGGGAGCGCGCGCACCGCGAGGGCGAGGCCCGGGGCCAGCGTGCGGAGCGCCGCCATGGCCGTGCGTTGCCGCACCAGTGCAGCAGCGCCACCCGCGAGCGCCGCGATCGCGAACGAGGGCCCCTCGAGGCTCACGGCGAACGACGCGAGGGAGGCGAGGGCCGCGTGCTCCTCGTGGTCGAGCTCGTCGACGACCAGCAAGAGCGCGAGCGGCACGAGGGCGCCGCCGAGATGAAAGGTGCCGACGACCGGCGCGCTCGCGAGCACGAGCGCCACCACGACCCAGCGGAGCAGCGAGGCGATGCGTCCGTCGCGAAACGCGGCGGGACCGGCTGCGATCATCGTCGGCATCACGCGCCGAGCGAGGACCGCCGCCGCGAGGAGCCACGTGACGAGGAGCACCGCGCGTGCCGCCTCGACGCGCCAATCGAAGCGAAGCGGCCGAAGCGCCGCCGCGAGGAGCGACTCCACGAGCGGCGAGCCCGGCGACGCGACGCCGCCGAGGACTCGCGCCGCGTCGCTGTCCGTCGATGCGACGGGGCGATCGAGCCAGAGCGCGCCACCGACGCCGAAGAGCGCGAGGGCACCGGCGAAGGCGAGGCGAGACGAAACGGGGGGGCGCGACGCGCGCATGGGGCCGACCTTCCCACGCGGGGCGGCGTTCCAGAAATTCTCGGCGCTCTTTGCCGCGGGGCGTCGATCCTGTTAGCGAGCGGCGCCGAGGCAAGACCATGGCCAGGTTCATCGACGAGCTCAAGCGCACCCACGACAACAACGCCCTCCGCGCCGCCAACGTTGGCGAGGAAGTCGTGCTCTTTGGCTGGGTGGCGAGCTACCGCGACCACGGCGGCTGCGTGTTCGTGGACCTCCGCGACCGCGAAGGCACGACGCAGCTCGTGTTCGACCCCGATCTCGCGGGCTTCGCGGAGGCCCCGAAAGAGGCCTACCAGCGCTCGCAGCAGCTCCGCAGCGAGTGGGTCATCGGCGTGCGCGGTGTCGTGAGGAGCCGCGGCGGCAACGTGAACGCGAAGCTCCCCACGGGCGAGGTCGAGGTTCACGTCGTCGAGCTCGGCGTCTTCAACAAGAGCGAGACGCCGCCCTTCGAGATCGTCGACAAGCTCGACACGGGCGAAGAGAAGCGCCTCCAGTACCGCTACCTCGATCTGCGTCGTAAGCCGCTGCAGCACACGCTCCGCGCCCGTCACCGCCTCCTCCAAGAGACGCGCCGCTACTTCGACGACAAAGGCTTCCTCGAACTCGAGACCCCGTCGCTCGTGAAGTACACGCCCGGCGGCGCACGCAACTTCCTCGTCCCGAGCCGTCTCCACGCTTCGAAGTTCTACGCCCTCGCCGAGAGCCCGCAGCTCTTCAAGCAGCTCTTCATGGTGGCCGGGTTCGAGCGCTACTTCCAAATCGCCCGCTGCTGGCGCGACGAAGACCTGCGCCTCGACCGCCAGCCCGAGTTCACGCAGATCGACGTCGAGATGTCGTTCGTGAACCAAGACGACATCTTCCGCACCGTCGAAGGCCTCGTCTTTCGCCTGTGGAAGTCGGTGCTCGGCGTCGACCTGCTCGAGAAGTACCCGAGCGGCGAGTTCCCTCGCATGAACTTCGCCGAGTCCATGGGGCACTACGGCAACGACAAGCCGGACCTCCGCTTCACGATGCCGCACGTCGAGCTCACGGACCTCGTGATCGACCACAACGGCGGCGGCGTGCCCTTTTGGGCCGAGCTCGCGGGCCACTTCACGAGCGGTCGCTACCGCCGCGATCTCCCGACGGAGATCGTGAAGGCCATCCGCGTGCCCGCTGCGCAAGCGACCTCGCTCTCGCGCGCCGAGCTCGACAAGCTCGAGGAGTACGTGAAGGGCATGGGGTCGAAGGGCCTCGCGCGCGCCAAGGTCGGCCCCGGCGGTGAGTGGCTCCAGTCGCCGCTCGCCAAGACCATCACGGCCGAGCTGCGCGGCGCCATCAACGACGCGTGCAAGGTGCAAGAAGGCGACTTGCTCTTCTTCCAGTTCGGCAAAGAGGCCGTCGTCCACACGGTCATGGCGAACCTCCGCGTGCACCTCGCGAAGAAGTTCGGCTTCATCCCAGAGTCGGGCCACGGCGGCCGCTTCGAGTTCCTGTGGGTCGTGAACCCGCCGCTCTTCGAGTACGACGAAGACACCAAGAGCTGGGCTGCGGCGCACCACGCGTTCACGCGCCCCCACGACGACAGCGTCGAGCTCCTCGAGAAGGACCCGGGCAAGGTTCTCTGCTGGCGCTACGACCTCGTGCTCAACGGCTTCGAGGTCGGCGGCGGATCGATTCGCCTCCACGACCCGGACGTCCAGGCGAAGGTCTTCCGCGCCCTCGGCATCTCCGACGAAGAGGCCCAGACCAAGTTCGGCTTCCTCCTCGAGGCGCTCCGTTACGGCGCGCCCCCGCACGGTGGTATCGCGCTCGGCCTCGACCGCCTCGCGATGCTCCTCTCGGGCGCCGAGAGCCTCCGCGACGTCATCGCCTACCCGAAGACCCAGAAGGGCATTTGCCTCATGACCGAGGCGCCGAACACGGTGGCCCCGAAGCAGCTCCAAGAGCTGCACGTGCGGTCCGTCGAATAGGAATTTGTCGCGGCACGAGGGGCGGTCGTTTTTTCTGGAGACAAACCCGACCCTTCGCGCTACTTGCCGCACTCCCTACCGGGGCTGTAGCTCAGCTGGGAGAGCGCATGCATGGCATGCATGAGGTCAGGGGTTCGATCCCCCTCAGCTCCACTTGGTACGAAGACCGCGAGGCCGCAAGCCCCGCGGTTTTTCGTTTGGGCGGGCGTTGCCGGGCGAGTTGAGCGCGAGCCATGACCGGAGCGAATCCGTGGGCGCGTTCCTGTTTTGCCTCATGCGCCCGTTCCGTGCGATTCTTCGCGAGACATGAATGCGATGCTCGTCGACAACCCGTTCTCGGGGGCGGTGGCTTGTGAGGTGACGTTCCTCGGCTGGGACGACATCTCCCTGCTCATCGATCAAGCGAGGGGCGCATCGAAGGCGTTCCAGGTGTCGGACCTCGACACCCGCATCGCGATTTGCGAGCGCGCCATGAACGCCCTCGACGCACGCCAGGAGGCGATGGCCACCGACGTCACGCGCCTCATGGGCAAGCCGATCACGCAATCGCGCGTGGAGGCGAAGCGCGCCGTCGCGCGTGGGCGACAGATCATCTCGCTCGCGAAGAAGGCGCTCCAGGAGGGGGAGTTCCCCGGGGAAGGCGTCTCACGCAAGGTCATCCGTGAGCCGCACGGCGTCGTGCTCGTGATGCCCTCGTGGAACTCGCCGCTGCTCTCGCTCGTCGGCCCGCTCGTCACGGCGCTCCTCTGCGGCAACGCGGTCATCGTGAAGCATGCGCTGCGCACGAGCCTCGTGACCAAGTACTTCGTCAACGCATTCGACGACGGCGACGCGCCTTGGTACCTCGTGCAGCAGCTCGACTGCGACTACGCGCTGCTCGAACGTGTCATGGGCGACGCGCGCGTCGATCACCTGGTCTACGCGGGCTCCCACATGGGCGCGATGCGTCTCAAGGCCGCCATCGCGGGGCGCTTCGTCGGTTACGATCTCTTCCTCGGCGGCAACGACGCGGCCTACGTCGCCCACGATTGCGACTTCGATCGGACGGTCGAAGAGGTCGTCCGCGGCGCGATGTCGAACGCAGGCCAAGACTGCGCGGCGGTCGAGCGCGTTTACGTGCATCGTACACTCTTCGACCGCTTCGTCGACGCGGCGGAGGCGCGGATGCACGAGTGGGCGCTCGGAGATCCCTCATCGCCGGGTACGCGCATGGGCCCGCTCGCGAAGAGCACCCAGATCGGCGAACTCGAGCGCCTCATGTTCGACGCCGCGAACCGCGGCGGGTGCATCGTGCTTGGCGGAAAGCGCCGCAACGTCGACGGTCTCGGCCGCTTCTTCGAGCCGACACTCGTCACCGACGTGCGCCACGACATGCAAATCATCCAGCGCGAGGTGCTCGGGCCCGTGATGCCGGTGGTCGTCGTCGACTCCGACGAAGAGGCCATCACGCGCATGAACGACGTCTCGCTCGGTCTCACGGCGAGCCTCTGGACCAAAGACGCGACCCACGCCGAGCGCATTGCGCGGCAGCTCGAGGTGGGCACCGTCTACCTGAACCGCTGCAGCGAGATCGACCCCATGCTTCCGTGGTCCGGTCGCAAGGGCTCGGGCAACGGCGTCGCGTACGGGCTCGACGGGTTCTATCGGCTCTCGCGGCCGAAGAGCCTGCTCTTCCAGCTCGCGACGTGATCGCGAGGCGATGGGTTGCGAGCCCATGGCCATTCCTACGCCTGGATGCTCGGCGCTACTCGACCGCGAAGAAGCGGACGCTGCGCGCGGGCACCGTGACCGCGTGGCGGTGTGCGCGGGGGGCGACGCGTTCGCCGCTCAGCACGTCGCGGAGCGGGTGCGCGAAGCCCAGCGTGAGTTCGGCGTTCACCACGCTCCGATTTGGGTTCATCACGAAGACGACCTTCGGCGCGCCAAACGCGTCTTCGTGCACGGTGACGTGGCACTCGTCGTCGGACTCGGCCGTGTACACGGGCAACGCGAGGCGCGTGACCATCTCGTTGACGAGGGCATCGGCGCGGCCCGGCGTTTCGAGGGCGTCGAAGTTCACGCCGCCGAGATCCGGTGCGTGGCGGAGCGGCTGGTAGCGGCCGTCGCGGAGCGGCTCGCGCGGGCCGAGCGTGACGTGCACGCCGTCTTCGGCGAGCTCGCGCAGGGTGCCCACGAACTCGGGCTTGAGGCCGCCTCCACTCGCGCAAATCGCCCAGGCGGCGTCGGCGCAGGTCTCGCGTGCGAGCTCACCGCTCACGTACGCGAACGGGACGCCGCGCCGGAGCAGCGCGCGCTCGAAGCGCCGCAGGAACGCTTCGGCCTCGAGCGGCGCCGAGTAACCGAGCCCGAGCTCGTCCTCGAAGCAGCTCTCGCGGTAGCCGCCGCCCAGTACGTGGATCATCGCGGGCGTCGCGGAGCCGAAGGCGTGGAGCGCGCGGCCGAGGCGACGCAGCACGCGCGGGACCACGAGGCGCACGGGCACTTTGCGCGTGAGGGCGCGGAAGTTCACCGCTTCGAGCGCCTCAATGAGGCCCTGCAAGCGGTCCGCGAAGGGGCGCCGCTGGCCGTGCGGGCCGATGGGGGCGCCGACCCAGCGATCACGCTCGACCGCCATGTAGAGGTTGAACCCGCGGAGCCCGTACGCACACGCCGTTCCGAGGACGTAGAGCGAGTCGTCTTCGTCGATCGGTGAGAAGAAGGGCGGGTAGCCCACACCGACCTCGGCCCCAAAGGCCGGGTGATCGAGCGCGGTGCAGCGGTTGGCGAGCTCGGTCGTGCGGCGCGCCATGACCAGGTGCTCGGTGGGCGAGGCGCGGTGGTAGTAATCGAGCGCGAGGAGGTCGATCGTCGAGCCCACGCGACCCGCGCTCAGCGCGGTGACGGTCTCACCGACCGGGAAGTTGTGCGAGGTCGGCACGTGATCGAAGCCGGCGCGTGCGAGCATGCGCGCCATGCGGTCGAACGAGGTCGCGAGCAGGTGCTCGTGGAACTCCATCCAGTCGAGGTGCGGCGCGAGCTCGTCGGCGTGGGAAATGCCAAGCGCTCGCGGCGGGTCCACGGTGTCGAAGGTGAGCGCGTCGTCGCGCCATGCCGCGCGCAGGGCCTTCTGCGTGCGGTAGCGCGCGCGCAACATCTGACGAAAGAGCTGCACGGCGTCCGGGTGGTAGTCTTGGTCGTAGGGGCCGTCGCGGAAGTAGAGCGCGCCCTCGTTGTCGACCTGCACCAGCACAATCGGCCCCTTCGGGTACACCTGGTCGGCGAGCTGCGCGCCGACGGCCGAGAACCAGCGTTCGACCTCGGCGAGGAACGCCTCGCTCGCGTAGCTGGGCACGGGGAACGAGACCGGGAGGATCGGCAACAAGACCGGAGTGCCGCGGGCCGAGCGCGCCTGCATCGCCTCGTCCCAGAGGATGCGTTCGGGGACACCAAAATGTGTGAGCTCTGCATTGATGTGCGGGCCCGGTCGCAAGATCACGTACAGGCCGAGCTCCGCGGCTATCGCCAAGAATCGGCGCACGTCGAGGCGGGGATCGCGCGCGCCGAAGTCGGGGGTGCCGTCGGCCTGCTCGTGCACGCCCCAGGGTACGTAGACGTCGACGAGCGTGAGGCCCATGGCGCGGATGGCCTCGAGGCCCGCGCGCCAATCGGTAGGCGCATGGCGCCAGTAGTGCATGGCCCCGGCGTAGAGCGGCACCGTGCGCGGCCCCATGGAGGTGGCGAGCTCGAGGCCCTCGGGCACGAGGCGAACGGCGGCGCCCACCGGAGCCGGAGGACGGAGCGAGACGCGGCGCGGAGAGCGAGGATCGGTCACGGGTTCTGCTTATACGCGTGGGCGAGGCGCCCGTTCAACGACGCGAGGGGAGCGTCACCGCGAACTCACGCTCGACGAGCGCGAGACCCTCGCGGAGCGTCGAGGCCCAGGCCGGGTAAGCCTCCGGGGTCACGCGTTCGGGGGCGACGAAGCTCGTGCGGTCGAGGATCAGCGTCTCCCCCTCGAGGCGGTCGTCGACACGGAAGACCCCGTTCGAGAGCGCGACCGCGCGCGCTGCGCCGGGTGCCTTGGGCTTCGCTTGCTGGGCCCCGCGCACGCGCAGCTCGACGTGGACGCCGGTGGGGGTCTCGAGCAAGAGCGGCGTTTGGCGCGACTCCAGGGCGACGTAGGGCCGCAAGTTGATCGTGAACGGGCTCCGTCGCGACCCGCGCGCGTCGAGCCAGAAGGGGGCAGACCCACGCACGCGCACGACGAGCTCGCCTTCGCGCTCGGTCGCCCCCTCGGTCTCGAGCTGCTCGGTGTGCCAGCTCGGGAAGCTCGTCGCGAGGAGACCCTGCTCGACGAAGCGCTTCCACTCGCCGTCGTCCGTGCGCGCGCGCACGGCCCGGAAGGCCATCGCGGGGCGGTCGCGGAAGCGGAGCTCGAGGCTCGCGCGCGCCGACCCGTCGTCGTCGATGTCGAGCGTTCCCTTGACGACGAAGGCGTCGCGCGCCGCCGTCTCGGGTACGCGGTCGCGCGGGAGCCCTGGTACGAGCCGCACGGCCTCTTGGCCTCGGAGCACCTCGGGAAGCCAGTCGAAGGCGGCGTAGCGCTCGGAGACCGTCAACCAACGGATGCCCTGGTCGGTCTCGGCGCGAAGCAGCGCACCGCCCCAGCCTTCGAGGCGCCCGGCCTCGCTCGTCCACGACGCCGCGGTCTTCGTGCGCACGAGCGCCGTCTCGACGGGGATCTCCAAGATGCGTGCAAGATGCAAAAACGCCGCGCTGCGCTGCCCCGAGCCGCTCGTGAGCACACGCGGCCCGTAGGTCTCGTTGCCGTCTTCGATCTTCTCGAGGCAGTAGGCGTGGAGGCGCTTCAGGCGCTCGGTCACGCGCTCGCGTCCGACGCCCGCGACGAGGCCCTCGGCGAGGCGGCGCAGGCGTGGGTCGAAGGCGGCGCGCGACTCCATGCGCTCCGCGGTGTGCTGGAGCTCTTCGGCCTCACGTAGCCCGTAGGAGACCTGCACGCTCGGCAGCCATTCGGCTCGCGGAGGCGCGCCGGGTTCATCGCGGACCGCGGGTGCGCCGTCGACGCGCCAGCGGGTCTCGACGCGCCCGTGGGGCAGCTGGCGGGCTGTGCGCTGCGGCACGGGTCCGCGCTCGTCGAACGCGAGCTCCCGATCGCTCTCCGTCACGACGACGTACTCGCTGCGCCAGTAGCTCTTGTCGGGCTCGCGGAAGAACCAGCGCGGGCTCTGGAACATCGCGCCATCGGGGCGCGCCGAGCCAAGCTGCTGCACGTGCTCGATCTCGACGACGTCGCCGATCGCGAGTTCGGGCATCGTGAGCGTGGCTTTGCCTTGGACGACGTCGGGTTCGAGGACGCGGCCGTCGGGCTTGCGCACGGCGACGCGGAGGATGCGCCCCGAAGGGAAGGCCTGCTCGGCCTCTTGCTGGATCGCTTCGCGCGACTGAACGCGCACCATCTCGTGCTCGAGCATCGAGGCCGCGCCGTGGCGATCGACCCAGAGCACCGCGTAGTCGAGGATGCGCGACGACGGGCCTGTCGTTTCGAAGCCCGCCTTGTCTGCGCGCTCGAAGTCCGCGAGGACGCGCTTGCCGTCGATCCGGTACGCGGCGAGGGGCCCGAGGCCTTCCGCCACGCTCGCGGCTTGGGTGATGCGGTCCCGCGCCTCGCCCGCGCGCGCAGCGGCCTCGATCGCCTTGCCGAGCGCATGGTCGTCGCCACGCGCGAGCGCCTCTTCGGCGAGCGCGAGGCGCAGCACCGGCTCCGGGTGCGCCGCGAGAACGCCCGCAGCCTCCGCCTCGAAGCGTTCGCGCAGGCCCGCCATGCGCAAGATGTCGAGAGCCTCGAAGCTCGCGGCCGGGGCTTTGGGGAGGTGAGGGCCCCAGTCGCGCGTGTGGAGTCGCCGCGCCGTGAGCGCCTCCGGTGGCGTGCCGAGCGCGACCAGCGCGCCTTCGAGCTCGCGTACGCGGTCCATGGGGCCGAGCGCGTCGGCGGTCATGAGGCGCGTGCGCACCGCGGAGATCGACTTGGGAAAACGCTCGGCGAGGAGCGCGTCGAGGCGCGCGCGCTCGCCCTGCCAACCGAGGCGCTCGGCGAGGTCCACGCGTTCGAGCACCACGTCGAGGCGTTCGGGGGCATCGGCGGCGAGGGCTTCGAGCGCCTTCCACGCTTCGACGGGCTGCCCCCCGTCGCGCAGCGTGCGCGCGTGGGCGAGGCGCGGGTCGATGCAGCGCGGGCACGCTTTGCCGAGGTGCTGGAAGAAATCGAGGGAGCGCCTGCTCTGGTCCTCCTCGCCGAGGAGCGGGTCCCCTGCGGCCGCCCGCCCCTGCGCACGGAGCCATGCGGGCGCCGCGGTCTCGCTCGTGGGGCCCTCGAGCCACACGGAGGCGACGTCGTCGAGGCCGTCGGCGCGGGCGAGCTCGGCGGCCACGAAGCGCGACGCAGCCGGCTCATCGGCAGGGATTCCCCCCATGATCAGCGGCTCGAGCGGGTTGACCTCCTCGAGGAGGCGCGGCGCTTCGCGTACCGGGAGCTCGTTCGCTTCGGCGGCGAGCACCGGCGCGGGCAGGCCGTCGTGGTCGAGCACGAAGATCGCGCCGGGGCTCCCGACCACCTCGGCGGTGATGCGATGGACGCCGGCGCCGAGGTGCAGCTTGGCCCCGAAGCGGTTCCACGATCCCCAGTTTTCGAGCGAGCGCTCGAGGACGCGCACACCGTCGACGAAGACACGCGAGGCGCGCGACACGGCCACGATGACCGTGCGCGCTTCCTCGAGGCGGAAGCTCTTGCGCAGGAAGCTCGGCGAGGCGTTGCTGGCGTCGCCCACGGGGAGCTCGCAGCCCTCGCTCTGGGCCACACGACGCTCGGTAGCCTGGTCGCCGTAGACCCAAGCGCTTGGGAAATCGCTGAGCGCAAGCTTCTCGAGCGCAGGCGCATGCTTCCGCTCCACGGGGCCGATCACGGCGGCCGCACCGAGGCACCCGACCGCTCGCCGGCCCTCTTCGCCGCGCAGGTTTCGAAGCTCACGCCGCACGATGCGAAGCTCGAGCGCCGCGCGCCACCCGAGCGCTTGCGGGTTTCGTGCGAGGTCGTCGAGGGTCGTGGCCTCGTCGAGCCCGATGGGGCCGCTCACGGTCACTGCCTCCGCGAGCCTATGGGCCGCGAGCCAGGCGTAGCGCTCGTTCCACGCGTGCGGTCGCCCGCGTAGAAGCGTGAGCGTGCGAAGCCATCCTGAGCGCTCCGCGTCGACGCGGCCGTCGAGGCTCGCCGCCTCCGCGCACACGAGGGCGTCGAGCGGTCGCATGTAGGTCTCGCAGCGGGTCGTGCCGTCTCGGAGCGACGCGAGCACCCCTGCGGCGCGCGGAGCCGAGCCGAAGAACCCTTCGGCGTCGAGAGCGCCTGCGCGCGGCGTGGAGCTCGGCACGGGCGTGCAGCTCGCGGTGGCGATCGCCAGCACGGCCCAGCCCCAGGTGAACGTCGAGCGAAGCATCATGGCGCGACCCTCCAGCGCAGGCGCTCGGCGGAAGCGCGGTCGACCTGGCGGCAGAACTCTCGGAATGCGGCGTATTCGGCGGGCTCCACGTGGCTTCGCGTGAGGGCCCATTTGGTGACGACGACGAAGGCGTTGCCCTCGCGCTGCACCGTGCGATCGAAGCGCGCGAAGGGGGTCTCGAGGTGCACGCTCTGCGGGGCGTCCTCGACCTTCGCGGTTGCCGGCAAGCGGAGCTCCCACGTCGCCTCGTGCCCGGGCCGGCGCGCGAACGAGAGCGTGCTCGTGCGCGTCTCGAGCGCGGCGTAGGTCGACTCGAGGTACGGGCTCGGCGCCACGGGCACGGCGAAGCCTTGATCGTGCTTCGCCGCAAAGCGATCGCTCGTTCCGTGAGCTTCGAGCGAAGGTCCGCGCTGGCGGTCGTCGAGACTGCCACCGGTCACGGACTCGAGGCGCAGGCCCGTGAACGTGCCCCCGAGGTCGTCTTCGAGGCGTCCTTTCCGTGTGCCCTCGGCGCCGTAACGCACGCGCCAATCGTGGGCGAGCGCACCTTCGACGTGACCGCTCCAGCCAAGATCGAGCGACCCGCGCGCGTCGAAGGCGAGCTTCACCTCCGAGCGCTCGAAGGTCTCCTCGGGCGCCGTGTCGGGGAGCGTGACGAAGCGGCCTCCCTCAGGCGTGATGCGCAGGCCGACGGCGCCCCGGTCCATCCACGGGAGCTCACGCATGCCCGTATTTTCGGCGGTTCCATCGAGGTAGAGGTCGAGCGCGGGCACGTACGCGATCGCGTGATCGAAGACCGCCAGCAGTTCCTTTTGCCTGGCCTGCGCCTGTACCATCGAGCGCTCCTTCACCGGGCCGTAGCCGCGGATGGCTTCCGGGATGCGGGCCAGCGCGACAGCGGCTGCGAGCCGGCCTTCGTCGAGGCGGTCCAGGATGTGCTCGATGGTCCGTTCGTAGTCGGCGATCAGTTCGCG
>CAIOHM010000244.1 GCA_903858055.1 uncultured delta proteobacterium | reverse complement strand
CGAAGGAGGGGCACGAAGACCTGCTGCGCGACCTGATCGAGGCGTGCCTCGATCTCGAAGCGTCGATCGTCGCGCTCGAGGTGCTCGATCGCACGCTGCCCAAGGAGCTGCCCTTCGACAAGGAGCTCACGGTCGACGTGCGCGTGCGGCTCGCGAACGGCGACCAGGTGATCGTGGAAATGCAGTGCTACCCGGAGCCGCACGTCGGCGACCGGTTCGTGTATTACGCCGTACGTGGGGCCGCTCAGCTCGCGGCCCGCGGCGACCGCTACGAGGACGTGCCGCGCTTGCGGCTCGTCGCGCTCATGCTCTGGGATCCGTTCGCAACGCCGGAACCGTGCACCACGTTCCTGCTCCGGGACCCCACCGGCGCGATCGTCCTCTCGCGCGGCATCGAGGTCACCACCGTGCACCTGCCGCGGGCGCGCCGCCTCGACAAGAGGTCGAGCGGGTCGCATACTCGCATGGAGGTTTGGGCGCGCTTTTTCCTTGCGAGGCGCCGCACGGAGTACGAAGCCTTGGCCAAGGGAGACCCCATGATGAAGCGCGCAACGGAGGCCCTCGTCGATCTCTCGCAAGACCGCGACTGGGACGTGATCGTGAAGTCCCGTGAAACGAACGACTTCATGCGCGTGTGGGCGCGCGAGAAGGAGAAGCGCGAGATCGCCGCGAAGAGCCGCGAGGAGGGGCGCGTGGAGGGGCGCGTAGAGGGGCGCGTAGAGGGGCGCGTGGAGGGGCGCGTGGAGGGGCGCGTGGAGGGGGAGGCCGTCGTGATCGCGCGGCAGCTCACGAAGAAGTTCGGCCCGCTCCCCGAGGCGATCGTCGCGAGGCTTCGCAGCGCGGGAAGCACGGAGCTCGAAGCGTGGGGCGAGCGCCTCCTCGATGCGTCGTCGCTCGACGCGGTCTTCGAAGGGTAGCCCCGCGCGCGTTTGCGCAGAGGCTCCAACGAAAGCGGCTCCCGTGCCTCGCGTGAGGAGGGGAGCCGTTCGTTTGCTGCGGGCGATGCGATGCGCCGCACGCGGGGATCGAACGCTCAGAACATCGAGCGCGCTTCGACGCGCACCTGACGGCGCTTGCGCGCTTCGCGGAGCTCGGCGACGGCCTCGAAGATCGGCGCGGCGATCTCGACGAGCGGGTGGTGCGCGTTCATCGCCTGGAGCTTCTTGAACTCCTCGAACTTCGCGACGAAGCCCGTGGTCATGAAGACCACCTGCGCCTGCGCGGCGACGAAGTTCGGCTGCTTCGCGAGCGCCGCCTTCATGCCCTTGATCGCGCCCTCGGTGTCGCCCTTGCGCTCGGCGTCGCTGATGGCCTTGAGGTAGAGGAGGCCCGTGCTCGTCGGGTGGCGCTGTTCGACCTCTTTCACCATGGCGTCGAAGGCGGGCCAGTCGCCGCGCATGCGGTAGTAGTCCGCCATTACGCGGTAGCCTTCGTAGTCGCTCGGCGCGCTCTTCACGAGGGCTTCGGCGATGAGCGCACCCTCGCGCACGTGCACGGGCGCCAGGCGCGAGAGGGCGTCCATGATCGGCCCCTCGTTGTAGACGAGCGCCTCGAGGCGGTCGAAGCGGGCGCGGTCCTCGGCGGTCGCCTTGCCCGAAGCCTCGAGCTTGGCGAGGTCGCGCACTTCTTCGCGGAGGTCGCGGCTCAGGAGCTCGAGCACCTCGGCGATGACGCGGTAGTTCTCGCCCCAGCTGAGCTCGAGCTGCGCGGCAATGGCGAGGCCCTTCACCGAGCCGTCGGCCTTCGCGAGCGCCACGGCCTTCGGGTAGAGGTCCACCTGGTCGCTGCGGAGCACGGCGAGCGCGTCGTCGAGGGTCTTCGGCGAGCGGAGCGGGTTCTTGAGGTCGTCCTCCGAGATCTTCGTCGCGAGCGCTCCGAGGATGCCCTGCGCCTCTTCCACCGACATCGTCGAGGGGCGAGCGACGGCCATCTGGCTCGCGGTGCGCGCGGTCGAGAGCGTGGTGGAGTTCTGGCAACCGGCACCCGCGAGGCTGACGAGGGCGAGGGAGACGAGCGTCGAGGCGCGCATGAGGGCATTCCGCATGGCGTGAGCCCCTAACAAAGACGCGCACGCAGGGGCTACGTTTTCCGCCCCGCCGCGCCGTGAACGCCGAGGATTTTCGGCGGGCCTTTTCAAGTGCGCCCGCAAGGTTTCGTCTGCGCGGTAGCGCGCGCGTCGCCCCGCCGCCCGTTGACGCGGCGCGTGCCTTCCTGCGCGACGTTGCGCGCCCGGTGCCGTACCCTCGTCCGGTGCAGCTCCGCGACCCGCTCCCCCACCTCGACTACGAGGCCTTCGCCCGCGACCTCGACGCGATCCGCGCCGAAGCCGTCGCATCGCTCGGACCTTCCGACCTCGCACACCTCCGCAAGCTCGAGCGCTGGGGGCGCGCCTGCGAGGCCTTCGGTTACGCGACGGCGTGGGTGGCGCCGAACCCCGTCTCGATGGTCGCGCTCGCGGTCGGCAACACGGCGCGCTGGGCGATCGTCACGCACCACGTGAGCCATGGCGCGATGGATCGCATCGCCGAGGCTCCGCGCGAATTCACGAGCAAAGGCTACGCGAAGGGGTCGCGGCGTCTCCGCGATTGGTTCGACTGGATCCACCCCGAGGCGTGGCACCACGAGCACAACGTGCTGCACCATTACCGCACGAACGAGCCGTCGGACCCGGACCTCGTCGAGCAGAACTTCGACGGGCTCGCAGGCAAGCCGCGCGCGCTCCGGTGGCTCGCGGCGGGCTTCTTCTCGCTTACGTGGAAGTTTACGTATTACGCTCCCAATACGTGGCAAGTACTCCGCGCGGCCGAGCGCACGCGCGCCCAAGGCAAGCCTGCGATTCCCGAAGGCGTCGCGAACCCCGAGCCCCTCCTCGCGGCGTTCGATCCGCGCACCGAAGAAGGCCGCTCCTTTTGGCGCGCGTGCCTCTTGCCCTACGGCCTCACGCGCTTCGTCGCGATCCCCGCGCTCTTTCTGCCGCTCGGGCCCGCGGCCTCCGCGAACGTGCTCGTGAACTCGCTCGGCGCCGAGCTCCTCGCGAACCTCCACAGCTTCGCGGTCATCACGCCGAACCACGCGGGTGACGACCTCCACCGCTTCGATCGCAAGCCCACCGATCGCGCCGAGTTCTACGTGCGGCAGATCCTCTCGAGCGTGAATTTCTCCACGGGAGGCGACCTGCGCGACTTCCTCCACGGCTTCCTCAACTACCAGATCGAGCACCACCTCTGGCCCGACCTGCCGCCCTCGGCGTACCAGCGCGTGCAGCCGCAGGTGAAGGCCGCGTGCGCGAAGCACGGCGTGCCCTACGTGCAGGAGCCCCTCGTGAAGCGCGTGGCGCAGCTCCTCGGCATCATGGTCGGAACGAAGCAGATGAAGCGCAGCGCGACGCGCAGCCGGAGCGAGCGCACGGGCGCGACCGCGGAAGCTCGCGCCGCCGCGACCGCGTGAAGACCGTGAAGGCGAGGAAAACGCCTCGCGGCCTTACGCCTTGATGAACTCGAGGAGGAGCGTGCCCTCCTCGACGAGCGCGCCCTCGGCGACGAGGAAGGTCTTCACGGTGCCGGCGTGCGGCGCGAGGATCTGGTGCTCCATCTTCATGGCTTCGAGCACGACGACCGGCGTGCCCTCGGCGACCTCGGCGCCAGCCTTGACGAGGTGCGCGACCACGCGACCGTGGAGCGGCGCCTTGAAGTCCCCAGCGCCCTTCTCCTTGCCGTCGAAGCGCATGGCGGGAAGATCGAGCGCCGTGTGCGAGCCGCGCAAAAACACGTGAATCGTATCGTCGACGCGGTGCACGTAGGCCTGACCCTCGAGCCCGTCGATGGCGTAGCCGTAGAGGCCTTCCTCGGGGGCGATCGGCGTGAGATGCGCCTGCGCCGTGTGCTTGCCAAACGTGATCGCGTAGCGGCGCTGGCCCGCGTGCACGAGCGTGAAGCGCTTCGCCTCGCCCTTGTCCTCGAGCATGAGCGGCACGAGGCGCGGACCTGCGGGCTCCCACCCGTCGGCTTGGTCCCAAGGGGAGCGGCCCCCCTCGCCGGTGAACGAGCGCACCGGCACCTGGTCGTGCGCGAGCACCATGGCGGCGATCTGCGCCGCGGGAAAACGCAGGTGTTCGTCGACCTTGAGGAGCTCCGCGTGGCGCTCGAGGAAGCGCGTGTCGAGGTCGGCTTCGCGGAAGGGCGCGCTCGAGACCACGCGGTGCAGGAGCGCGGCGTTGGTCTTGAGGCCAGCAATACGGAACGCCTCGAGGGCACGCGCGAGCTTGGTGGCGGCCTCTTCCCGCGTGGCGCCGTGGGCGATGAGCTTCGCGATCATCGGGTCGTAGAAGGGCGTGACCGCGTCGCCTTCGCGCACGCCGGTGTCGAGGCGCACGCCGTCGCCGAGCGCGGGGGCTCGCATGAGCTTGAGCGTGCCGGTGCTCGGAAGGTAGCCATTTTCCGCGTCTTCCGCGCAGAGCCTCACCTCGATCGCGTGCCCGTGAATGGCGAGCTCCTGCTGGAGCTTCGGCAAGCGCTCACCGCTCGCCACGCGCAGCTGCCACTCGACGAGGTCTTCGCCCACGATGAACTCGGTCACCGGGTGCTCGACCTGGAGGCGCGTGTTCATCTCCATGAAGTAGTAGGAGCCGTCTTCGTCCAAGAGGAACTCGATGGTCCCGGCGCCCTCGTACCCAATGGCGCGCGCGGCCTGCACGGCGCTCTCGCCCATGCGCGCGCGGAGCTCCTGCGAGAGGCCGGGTGCGGGCGCTTCCTCGACGATTTTCTGGTGCCGGCGCTGGATCGAGCAGTCGCGCTCGAAGAGGTAGACGCCGTTGCCGTGACGGTCACAGAAGACCTGCACCTCCACGTGGCGCGGGCGCGTGAGGTACTTCTCGACGAGCATCGTCGCGTCGCCGAAGGAGCTCGTGGCTTCGCGCCGCGCGGCCGCGAGGGCGTCTTGGAACGCGGCTTCGTTCGGCACCACGCGCATGCCCTTGCCGCCGCCGCCGGCCGTGGCCTTGAGGAGCACCGGGAAGCCGATGCGCACCGCCGCCGCCGCGAGCACCGCGTCGTTTTGGTCGTCCCCGTGGTAGCCCGGTACGAGCGGAACCCCGGCTTTTTCCATGCGGGCCTTCGCCGCGCTCTTCGAGCCCATGGCCGCGATCGCGCTCGCGGGCGGGCCGATGAACGTGAGCCCCGCCTCCTTCACGCGCTCGGCGAAGAGCGCGTTCTCGGAGAGGAAGCCGTAGCCCGGGTGAATGGCCTCCGCGCCGGTCGCCTTGGCGGCCGCGAGGATCTTCTCCATGACGAGGTAGGTCTCGCGCGGGAGGTTGCCGGGCAGGTGCACGACTTCGTCGGCCTCGAGGCGATGGAGCGCGCTCGCGTCTGCGTCCGAGTAGACGGCGACGGTCTTGACGCCGAGGCGCTTGGCGGTCCGCATGACGCGGCAGGCGATTTCGCCGCGGTTGGCGATGAGAATCTTGGAAAACATCGCGTCTCCTTACATACGGAACACGCCGAACGTGGTCTCGGCGATGGGCGCGTTGAGGGAAGCGGAGAGGGCGAGTCCGAGCACGCGGCGCGTGTCCGCCGGGTCGATGATGCCGTCGTCCCAGAGGCGCGCCGTCGAGTAGAACGGGTGCCCCATTTGGTTGTACTTTGCAATGATGTCGTCGCGGAACGAAGCCTCCGCGGCGGGGTCGAGGGGCTGGCCCTTCTTCTTCGCAGCGGCGCGCTTCACGTCCGCGAGCACGCCGGCCGCTTGCTCCCCGCCCATGACGGAGATGCGCGCGTTCGGCCACATGAAGAGGAACCGCGGGTCGTAGGCGCGGCCGCACATGCCGTAATTTCCCGCACCGAAGCTGCCGCCGATGATGACCGTGAACTTCGGCACCTGCGCGCAGGAGACCGCCGTGACCATCTTGGCCCCGTGCTTCGCGATGCCGCCGGCCTCGTGCTTCTTGCCGACCATGAAGCCCGTGATGTTCTGGAGGAAGACCAGCGGGATCTTGCGCTGCGCGCAGAGCTCGATGAAGTGCGCGCCCTTCTGCGCAGACTCGCTGAAGAGGATGCCGTTGTTGGCGACGATGCCCACCGGGTAGCCGTAGATGCGCGCGAAGCCGCACACGAGCGTGGTGCCGAAGAGCGCCTTGAACTCGTCGAACTCGCTGCCGTCCACCGTGCGCGCGATGACCTCGCGCACGTCGTAGGGCTGTCGGAGCTGCTGCGGTACGACCCCGTGAATCTCCTGGGGATCGTACTTCGGGGGCACGACCTCGCGCACGTCGAGCTGCGCGGGCTTCTTCCAGTTGAGGCGCGAGACGCAGTCGCGTGCGATCTGCAAGGCGTGCTCGTCGTGGAGGGCGTAGTGGTCCGCGACGCCCGAGGTGCGCGTGTGCGTGTCCGCGCCGCCGAGCTCCTCTGCGGTGACCTCTTCGCCGGTCGCGGCCTTCACGAGCGGCGGCCCCGCGAGGAAGATCGTCGCCTGCTCCTTCACCATGATGCTCTCGTCGGCCATGTCGGGCACGTAGGCGCCGCCCGCGGTGCACGAGCCCATGACGACGGCGATCTGCGGGATGCCCTTCGCGGACATGTTCGCCTGGTTG
>CAIOHM010000243.1 GCA_903858055.1 uncultured delta proteobacterium | reverse complement strand
TGGCGAAGACCTTCGACGAGCTCCGCGCGCAGCTCATGGGCGCGCTCGGCCTCTAACGCCGCTCCGCGGAGCGAGCCTTCGCCGCCCCCATGGTCTGAGGCATACGCTCTCTTTACACGAATCGTACGAGCACCGAGGGGAGGCGTCGGGCCGCGTCGGCCCCATCACGTTGCAGAAACGGGATTCGTCACACGCAACCGTTGCGCTTCGCCTCGCCCGATCGCGCGGAGTTGTTGTAAGCTGGGGCCTTCGCACGGCTTTTCACATGCGCAAGGCACCGCCGATCGTTCGAGAGCTCAACGCGTGTGCGTTGCGCTCGGCGTGTCGCGACGACGACGCCTGGTGGGGCGAGTTCCGTCGAGTCGCCGGCGACGAAACGTGCGCGGCCGACGCACTCTTCGAGCGCGCGCGAAGCTCGGTCACGCCGACCTACCTGCAGAGCGACGGGCTCTTCCGAACCGCTCGCGCACGCCTCGAACACGAGCTTCGGGAGCAGGTCGAGCCTCTCGCGCTGTCCGTTGCCTTCGCGCCGCGCGGTGACGGGGGATGCGTGCTCACCGTGAGCCTGCGCCCCGAACAACCTCCGAGCGAGAAAGCGATGGCGCTCCTGCAAGGCGCACTTCTCGCGGTCACGCACCACGTCGCTCGAGACGGTGCCGAACGCGAGCGGACCGACCGCAGCTGCACCGTCGACGTGGGCGGCCCCAGGCAGTCGTTCGTCGAACGTCTCGTCGCGTGCGGCCTCGACGACGACGCGTTCGCGCTAGGCCTCGACCCCTTCAAGCTCGGTGAGCTGGTCGACCACGGCGCAACGACGGGCGCTCGCGACGCGACGCCTCTCACGATGCGCGCGCTCGAGACGTCGTTCGAGCTGACCCCCATGCAGGCGCGCGTCGCTCTTCGCCTCGCCGAAGGCGCCTCGCTCCAGGAGGCCGCCTCGAGCTTGCGCATGACCTACGGGACAGCGCGCGTGCACGTGAAGCGTATCTTCGCGAAGCTCGACGTGCGCACGCAGGCGGCGCTCGTCGCGAAGCTACTCGGGAGGCACCCATGAACGAGTGGATCGTTCCACGCCAAGTCGTGCGCTCGAACGTCGAGGCGATGGATCGCTGGTCGGGCGACGCCGATCGTGCGCTCAACGCCGCTCGACTCACGCGAGAAGACGTCGCGGGCGCTCGTCGCATCACCTGGGGCGAGTTCTCTGCGCTCATGAACGCGTTCGGTGCGTCGCGCAGCGACGACGAGCTCGAAGCCTTCGGCGAAGAGTACGTCAAGGCATTCCCAGGGTTTCGCGCGATGGCGTCCCTCTTCGTTTCGCCGTCCCTCCTCTACCGCTTCGTCGTGCGCGCATCGCCTCGTTATTGGGCCGAGCTCGACTTCGAGCTCGAAGAGGTCAGCGCAATCCGCTTCCGTGTGCAGGCCCGCGTGCACCCCGCGAGCACGCCCAACCGGCCGTTCTTCGCGTCGTCCATCGGGATGTTTCGAAACCTCGGTACGCTCGTGAACGCGGAGCCCGCGCGCGTCGTCCCCCTCGGCATTTCGGGACATCACTGCGAATTCACGCTCGACGTGCCCGCGGTGATGGATCGTAGCGCACGGCTCGAAGAGGCGCGCCTCGCGAAGGAGCTCGGCGCTGTCGGCGACGAATTCCTGGCGCTGACCGCTGCGCCCGAGGATCGCCTCGCCGCAGCCAAGGGTCAGCCTCCGAGCGTCTACGAGCTGAAGGAGCGCTGGGGCCTCACGGTGGCCGAGGCGCGGCTCGCGCGGCGCCTGGCGTTGGGCATGTCGCTCAAGGAGGCGTCGAACGACCTCGGCGTTCGCCATGAGACCGCGCGCTCGCACCTCAAGCGCGTGATGGAGAAGGCCGACGTCGGGCGCCAGGCGGACCTCGTCCGGCGACTCTTGGCCTAAAGACTCCACAAGAGCGGCTCGCCCGCCGCGCGGTCGTACCCCATTCGGGTCATGCGCCGCTCGGGGAGCTCCCGCATCCTCGCGCACATGAGCGAACACACGCGATGGCCCTCGATCGTGCGCGTCGAGGGAGATCCGTCGCCGAACCGCGCGAGCGCATCGACGCCCGAACACAAGACCGCGGCGGCCGAACGGCCGTCCTCCGTGCGATCGCTCAAACGCTCGTACGCCGCGGCGGACGGGAGCGCCCCCGCGGCGGGAGAGACCGGGGCAAGAAGCGGTTCCGCACCTGCGCGGGTGCTCGCCGTGGACGACGAGCCCGCGAACCTCCTCGTGCTCCACGCGCAGCTCGATCCGAACCGCTACGCGCTGACGTCGCTCGAGGACCCGACGAGAGCCGTGCACGTGCTGATGCACGAGGGCCCCTTCGATGCCGTCCTCTTGGACATGAGGATGCCGGGCATGTCGGGCCTCGAGGTGGCGCGCGCGATCCGCAGGATCTACCCGGTCACGTGGTGCCCGATCCTCTTCGTGTCGGCGTCGCGTGACAGCGCGGACGTCGTTGCGGCCTTCCGCGCGGGCGGGAACGACTTCATTCCGAAGCCCTTCGACTACGAGGAGCTCCTCCGGCGCCTCGATCTTCACCTGGAAATATCCGCCGCGTTCCGCGAAGCGGTGAGACCTCCTCGGCTCCCCTGATCGCGGGCGTCGAGCGCCTTCCGCTCCGCGAGGGATTCGGCGACATTCACGGCCATGACGACGCGCGAGGAAGAGCTCGGCACCTACGAGATGCTCTGGGACTGCGGGGCCTGCGGCACGGCGAAGCTCCTCGGCCTCACGCACCGCCACTGCCCCGCGTGTGGTGCGCCGCAGGAGGCTTCGAAGCGCTACTTCCCGTCGGACGAGGAGAAGGTCGCGACCCTCGATCACGTGTACACGGGCGTCGACCAGCAGTGCGCGGCGTGCGGGTCGCCGAGTGCGATCTCCGCGCACCATTGCCCGAACTGCGGTGCGCCGCTCGCCGAGGGCAAGGCGGTCGCGACGAAGGGACCCGAGCGCATCGCAGAGACCTCGGTGTTTTCCTCGTCAAACGCGGAACGGGACGGCGAAGTCCCCGTGCCGCGCCAAGGCCCCGCGCCCAAGCGCCTGCCCGTCGCGCTCCTCGTGTTCGTCGCGCTCGCGGCCTTCGCGATCTTCGCCTTCACGCGGAAGAAGTCGTCGACGCTCGACATCGTTGCCCACCACTGGCGCATGGAGCGGCCCATCGAGGTCTACGAGCTCGTCGCGCGCGAGGCGTGGCGTGACGAGCTCCCGTCGACGGCCACGGGCGTCGCGTGCCACGAAGAGGCTCGATCGACGCGGAGCGTGCCCGACGGCGAGACGTGCGAGCGCGTCCGCAAAGACCTCGGCAACGGCGCGTTCAAAGAGACGCGCGAGTGCAAACCGAAGTTCCGCGACGAGCCGGTCATGGGCACCCGTTGCCGCTTCGAAGCGCCCGCGTGGCGCGTGGCACGCACCGATCGCGCCGAGGGCCAAGGACTCGCTTCGGTGAGGCGTTTTGCAGGTTCAGGTGCCGTTCGAACGGGTCTGTGTTTGGGCTGCGAGCGCGAGGGACGCGTCGAGGAAGTCTTCGAGCTCGAGGTGCGCGCGGCGGGGAGCCCGAAGACGGAGCGCTGCGCCGTGAGCGAGAGTCGATGGCGCGCCCTCGCCGATGGCGCATCGGTCGTCGCGGCGGTACGCGCGGTGGGCGGCGGCGTCGTCTGCGCCTCGCTCGAGTAGACTCGCCCGAGGAGGCGTGCCACGCTCCCGACCATGTCCGAGCTCGACTCTTCCCTCATTGTCGAAGACACCAGCTCGCGGCCGGTCTCCGAGGCGATTCGCAGACAATCGCTCGTCGACGAGGCGCGCGAGAGCGATCTGCTCGCCCAGTTTTTGGAAGAGCACGACGACGCGCTGCTCGCGCCGCTTCCGTCGCCGGCGGAGTACATGCGCAAGACGACGCTCAACAAGTGGTTCGCGCCGCGCAGCAAAGAGACGAAGGCGGTCGACGAGGCGTACCCGCCATTTCGCGAAGCGTACCTGGCCGCGGGCGGCCGCAGCTCGAACCCGAAACTGCAAACCCAAGCGATCAAGCTCCTCGACGCGTTCCACGCGCTGCTCGCAGCCAAGGGCGGTGATTGGAGAAACGTCGACCGCAACGTCGACGGGATCCTTTTGGATATCTACAACCGCGCGAACGGCATCGCCGGCGGGCTCCTCGCGGGGCAGGACGCTCGCGCGCGCTCGGCCCTCGCGGAGGACATGGTCCATGCGCGCTTCGGCGTCCTCTACCTCCTTGGAAACGTGAACATCGGCGTGGACTGGGCCCCGGTGGCCATCGGAGGCCTCGCGGACCTCGGCGCGGCCGCGGCCATCGTCTCGGTCGACGGCCTGAGCGGCAGCTTCGGCGCGGCGACCCAAACCGAGCTCGGCGGCGTCGTGAAGGTCTCCACCGTCGCGACGGGGACGCAGTCCGTCGCGAAGGCGGTCGGCGGCGCGGTCGCGAAACCTTCGGCGTTCACCAAGCGAATCGAAGAGCAGTCCGCCTCGCGCAAGATCGAAGCCGACTGGATTTACAGGCCCACGTTTCCTCTCACGCGCGCGGCCTTCGACGCCGTGGGCCCCATGAGCGACGAAGCGATCGCCCAGAACGCGGTAGGCGCGTACCACGGCAACGTGGGCACCGGCGCGGCGATCGTGGGCGCCGTCGTCCTCGACACCGCCTACACGGCGATTCGCTCGATCATCCAGCCCCTCTACAAGATCATCATCGAGCTCATCAACAAGGTGCGCGACGCTTGCTTCAAGGACGAGCTCCTCGCGTCGCGCGTCTCCGGCGCCGTCGTGAAGACGATCGCAGCGCTCGCCATTCAAGAGATCTGCAAGGCCGCGGTACCCTTCGTCGGCGGCGGCCAGAAGGTCTTCACCGGCGTGTGCCAAATGGCGCTCGCAATCAAAGAGCGTGCGTCGCTTTACCTCGACCGCCGCATGGTGACGCTCACCGAGGGCCACTTCACTTTGATTGGCAACTCGATCGAGAGCCAAGTCACCCGCGGCATGTTCCTCGGTCTGTGGAACTCGCTCAAGGGCGCCGCGGACATCGCCGCAAACGTCTTTCTGCCCGGCTGCGGCCCCCTCGCCTCCGCCGTGCTCACGGCCCTCGAGTGGGTGGTCCGTTTCGCAGCGCGCATGCTCGAGCAATCATGCATCTCGCACTTCCTCGAGCACGCCGGTCAGGTATGGACCTCGGAGCGACGAAAGGCGCGCGTCGTCGTCGACAAGCGCTCCATCAACCCGAGGACGAACGAGCCTTACGAACGCTTGTACGCCGGCGACAGGAGCCTCGCGATGCGCCTCGAGGACTTCAAGGCGTACTTCGACTACGGATGCGAGGCGAGCGTCCTCATCCCCATGCTCACGCTCAACTCAGGCATGTGCGGCTCGATCACCGAGCAAATCGAGATGTTCTCGAGGGGAAAGCGCATCACCCAGGGCGAGTTCAACGCGGGCGTCTCTTACTTTTCGCGCTTGAAGCGCATTTCGTCCCGGTACATGCGCGCGTCGGGGTTCACGTTCACGGGCAAGAACGGCCTCGAGGGCATCGTCGCGCACGCGGTCCGCGACCACGGCGGCTCCTCCACCTCGCACAAGGTGCTCACCGCGCTGGCGACGTGACATCGGCCGCGCGTGCGTCCGGCCCACGGGTCGCCGCGAAGCCCCATGGAAACAAGACGGGCAGAGCCTGCGCCCTGCCCGCCTCGTTCACGCCGTGCGCGCTCAGAGCGTCACGGTGTCGGCGAGCTCCTTGAACTCCGCGATCTGGTCGAAGTTCATGTAGCGGTAGACGTCCTTCGCCTTCGCGTTCACGGCGATGAACTGCTGTCGGTACTCCTCCACCGAGGGAAGACGACCGAGCAGCGCGCTCACGGCGGAGAGCTCCGCGCTCGCGAGGTAGACGCGCGTGTCGAGGCCGAGGCGGTTCGGGAAGTTGCGCGTCGACGTGGAGACCGCGGTGCTGCCGCGCTTGATCTGCGCCTGGTTTCCCATGCAGAGCGAGCAGCCGGGCATCTCCATGCGCGCGCCGGCCTTGCCGAGGATCGCGTAGT
>CAIOHM010000242.1 GCA_903858055.1 uncultured delta proteobacterium | reverse complement strand
TCGGCGGCAGCGGGGCCACGGCCGTCAGCTTCGTCGTGGAGCGCGACGAGGCATGAAGGAGCCCGTGCTCGTCGACGCCGTGCGCACGGCGCGGACGCGTGCGACGAAGGGTGCCTTCCGCGACGTGCGCGCGATCGATCTCCTCGTCAGCGCCGCGCGGGGCCTCCTCGATCGCGTCTCGCTCGACGAAAACCTCATCGACGACGTCGTCGTGGGCTGTGCGACGCAGGTCGGCGATCAGGGCGCGAACCTCGCGAAGGTCGCCGCGGTGTACGGAGGCTTTGCGCCGCGTGCGAGCGGCGTCACCGTGAACCGCTTCTGCGCCTCGGGCCTCGAGGCGCTCCACCAAGCGGCCGCCGCCGTGGCGTTCGGGAGCGCCGAGTGCGTTCTCGCGGCGGGGGTGGAGTCGCTCTCGCGCGTGCCGCTCTTGGCGGACCGCGGCGCGTGGTTCGAGGACCCCGACGTGGCCGCACGCGCGTTCGGACTCCCGCTGGTGGCCGCAGCGGACGCGCTCGCCACCCAGGAAAAATTCGAACGGGACGAGCTCGAGGCGCTCGCGCTCGCGAGCCACGAGCGCGCCGTCGCCGCCGCGAAGGATCCTTCGTCGCGCCTCGTGCCCGTGCATGCGCGCGGGGGTCGCGTGGAGGCCCACGACGAAGGTCCTCGCTCGGGACTCACGGCGGCGAAGCTCCGCGACCTCGTGCCGCTCCGCATGAACGAAGAAGGCCCCGCGCACGCGCGCCACACGGTCGCCACTTCGCCCGGGCTCGTGGATGCTGCTGCGGCGGCCCTGGTGTGCGAGCGGTCGTTTGCAGAGCGTCACGGTCTGCGCATTCGCGCGCGGATTCGAGGCGTTTCCCATGGAGTCGTCGACCCGCGCGTCATGCTCACGGGCATGGTTCCGGCGGTCGAGAAGCTCCTCGCGCAGGCCGCGCTCGCGCCGCGCGCCGTCGGGGTCTACGAGCTCAATGAGTCGTTCGCCGCGCCCGTGCTCCACGCGATGCGTGTACTATGCATGGAGCATGCGCGCGTGAACGCCCGCGGCGGAGCCATGGCGCTCGGGCACGCGCTCGGTGCGACCGGCGTCGTCCTCGCGTCCACGGCGCTCGATCGCTTCGATCGCGGCGAGGGCCCCCACGCGATCCTCGCCATTCCGGGCGGCGCCGGCCTCGCGATGGCCGTGCACCTCGAAGCGGTCGCGTAGGAAAAAGCGAGAGGGGGCGCCCTCGTCGGTCAACGGGGCTGGTCCGGTCCGCGGTTTGGTGGTTCAAATCCGGACGACTCGCTCGCCCGCCCTGGGCCGCGTCGTTCATGCTCCGGAGTCCCCTCATGAAGTTCAGCCGCGCATCCTCGTTCTTCACCCTCTCCTCGGCGATCGTCTTCGCGGCCTGTTCGAGCGGGGACGAGGCGTCGCGCGCCGTGGTGAGCTACCCGAACGAAGCGTCGCTGCCCGAGTGCGATCTGAACCGCGACCTCGAAGTGGCCTACGCGCTGAAAGAGCGCTCGCTGTGGCTCTGCACGCTCTCGGGCTGGCAGCCCATCGGAGCGAGGGGCGAGGCCGGCGTGACGGGCGCGACAGGCGCCGGGGCCACGGGAGCTACGGGTGAAGCAGGGGCCGCGGGCGCAACGGGCGCCACGGGCGCGACCGGAGCCGGCGTGACGGGCGCAACGGGCGCGA
>CAIOHM010000241.1 GCA_903858055.1 uncultured delta proteobacterium | reverse complement strand
GCTCGTGGATCGTTCCAAACGCGCTCAGCGTCGCGCTCTTCTCGACGACGCGCTCGTCGCGATCGTTCGTGGCGACGAGGCGCACACGTCGCCCCGCAGGCGTCTTCAGACCGAGCGCATGCGCCTCGCGCACGACAGCCGAAAGCGCGACGGAGTCGCCGGGGCGGTAAAGGTCGCGATCGGCCTCGAGCACCGCATGAAGGGGCCGCCGGGGGGACGTATCCGACGACACACCGTACGCGTACGACCACGTTCCGCGTTCGAAGCGCGTCAGCGACTCGACGGCACCGCTCGCGCCGAGCGCGACGACGGCGTAGCCCGCGAGCCCTGCTTCGATGCGCGGCAACGGAGGTACGCTCACGCGCCCGTCGGGCCCGGAGGCCCCGCGAAACACCTCGCGCCCCGTGGCCAGCTCGACGACGGCGACGTTCACGTTGGCCGTAGGGACACCTTTCACGAAGTCCGTCGCCCATACGACGCCGCCTTCGAACCCAACGTGGGCCGAGAGCATGCGCGACCCCGGAACGACCAAGCGACTGGACGTGCGAGGCCGCCCGTCGTGCCCGCGAAAGCGCAGACCGACGACGCTGGGCACGGTCGGCGCCGCGAGGTCGAACATCCCGCGCTTCGCCGTGTCCCCGGGCGCCCAAACGACCTTGCGCGAACGCATGAACGCACGCCACGGGTCGCGATCGAGAGCTGCGCCGCTGTCGTCGAGCGAAGCGAGGATGGAAAGCGAAGAGGGCTGCGTCAGCGGGATCGCGAACGCGTCGACGTCGGTGAGCGCTTGCGTGTTCACCACGAACGCCGGCGGAGCCGTGGCGGGATCGAGGTACGTCCCGTCGAGCTCGATCGCAGCATATGGGCGCGGCGGCGCAAACGTCAGCTTCGACACGAGCGGTTTCGTGAGCTTGCGCCCTCGCGCGTTCACGAGACCGGGCGTGAGCGTCACCGTGACGGTCTCCCCAGGCTTGAACTCACCTTCGAGCCAGTGCGTCGACGCGGTTCGCGCCAAGGGCTGCGCTCCCTTCGGCCAGCGAAGCTCCCGCGCAGGCGCGACCTTGAGGTGAGCCTTCAGCGCCGCAACGGAGACCGGCGCATCGAAGCTCAGGTGCACCGCCGAACCCGCCGAGCAGGTCCCGTCGTCCTCCGTCGCGCACATCGTGTCGACGAGCTTCGGCTCCCCGAGCACATCGAACTCGGCGCGGAACGGTTTACCCATCGGCAGCGGCCCTTCGCTGCCGTGGAGCGCCTCACCGACCACGAGGGCGACGCGGCTGCCCGAGACGAACGGGACCGCGGGTCTGACCTCGAAGACGCGCCCGCCGAGAGACGAGCCGTCTTCGCCGTTCAAGACTTCCATCACGTCGACGGGAATGATCGCTCCGTCACGCTCGAACCGCGTCACGCCGCGAAAGTCCTCTCCGGTCGTGCGCTGACTCACGCGAATGCGCACGGCGCCGCTCAGGTCGAGCACCCGGAGCGACTCGTCGGCGACGCTTGCAGACTGCACCTGAATGCGCGGCGACTCGAAGCGGTGAGAAAACGGCTCCGCGAGACGAGCACCGTCGACCGCGACCGCGTCCGCCGCGACGCGCACGGTGAAGGCCGTGCTCCCCGGATACTCGCCGCGGGGCTCGAAGGTCGCCGCCTGGCTGCCCAGCCAGCGCCACACGCCCGCCACCGCAGGCTCGATCAGGAGCGGCGGCGTCGACTCCAAAGCCTCGTCGCCGAGTACGCGCATCGGGCGATCGAAGACCACCGTAGGAGCTTCCCCGAGACCGACGACTTCGCGCGGCCCGGCATGCACCACCGTGAGCGATGCAGGGAGCTTCGCTTCCGTTGGCGGGGCCGAGAGCGCGCTCTCACGAAGGGGGACCGGCGCGGGAGCGTTCGGGTTGCAACCCGCCGAACCAAGGACCACGAGCGGAGCCAGCGCAGGGAGCAGCGAGGAGCGGAAGCGCATGAGCTCACGCTTGCACGGCGCCGCGCGCCCGAAAACACCCGGCGACGCGCACGCACACGAAAGCGTGACGCGGCGAGGGAGCGCGAAAAAGAACGAGCGCCTGAGCCGAAGACCCAAGCGCCCAATCCAACCGGGTGCCGAAGGAGGGATTCGAACCCCCGACCTAGCGCGTATGAAACGCCCGCTCTAACCACCTGAGCTACTTCGGCGACGGGGCGCGCACATTGCCGCGCACCACGAGGAATCGCAAGCGAATTCGTGCGGTGAACCGCCTGAACGTCAGTGACCGCCGAAGAGCTGGCTGATGCGGGTCTCGAGGGCGACGGCGACCTTGTAGAGCGACGAGATCGACGCGGAGGACTCGGCGCGCTCGATCTGCGAGAGGAGTGAGACGCTGAGGTTCGTGCGCCGCGACATCTGCTTGAGCGTGAGCTCCTTCTCCTTACGGAGGGTGCGGATCGTGTCGCCGATGATCTTGTGCAGCTGTTCCTCAGGCGTGCGCGCGAGACCCTTCTTGCGCATGACGCGCGCAATGACCTCGCGGAACTCGTCGTTGTTGAACGGCTTCTGGAGGTAATCGACGGCCTCGAGCTTCATCGCCGCCTTGGCGCTCTCGAGCGTCGGGTACCCCGTGAAGATCACGACGGAGACGTCGCTGTCGATGCGCCGAATGCGGCGGAGCACCTCGATGCCATCCATGCGGGGCATCATGAGGTCCAAGAAGATCAGGTGGAAGTCGCCGGCCTTGACCGTCTCTTCGACCTTCAATGGATCCGATTGGGTCTCGACCTGGAAGCCGTCGCGCTCGAGGAGCGTTTGCACGTAGTCGCAGATGGACTTGTCGTCGTCGACGATGAGGATGCGGATCGGCGGAACTTCGATGGCCATGGGGAGCACTCCAACCAAAGTGGAAAAGCAGACGGATTCCACCAACGCGGTAGCGCAATTCCAGCCAAGGTGCAACTGCATGCAAAAAAGGCGGGTAAATGGCCGAAAAAAAAGCGGAGTCCGCCGGGGACCCCGCTCTCATGAACCCGTACGGGCCGAGCGCTCAGCCCTGCGCGGGCTTGCTGGTCTCGAGCATGCCGCAGCGGAGGCGGTGCGCGCGCTTGAAGCGGCGCGGCTTCATCTCCTTGGCCAGCCACTCGTGACGCTTACGCATGCTCCAGATCGCTCGGTTCGCCATCTCTTGATCTTCCTTTGAACGGGGGGGCGCTTAAAGCATGAAACGCGTACCGGCGCAAGTGTGCCGACAGGCTCAGCGCTCGGGCGTCGTCGTCAGACGCACCGTGAGCGTGCGTCGCCCCGGCGCGAGCTCGAGGTCTTCCTCGAACCGGTCGTAGCCCGGAGCGTTGACGGCCAGCCGATGTGCGCCGTGCGGCACCGCGACCAGGCGTCCTCGCACGGTGGCGCCGCCGCCAATGACACGGTCGTCGAAGCGCACGGTAGCTTCGGGAGGCTCGATCGCGAGGGCGACGAACGCGTCGGGCTCCGGAGCTCGAGCGGTCTTCGCTGAGCAGCCCGCGAGCGAGGACACGGCGAGGACGAGGACACCAAACGAAGAGCGAGCACCCACGCCGAGCGTATACCGCTCTTTGTACCCGCCTGCCTCCGATACTGCCCGGGCCCCAAAGCACGAAGGCCAACCCCGGGTGGGCTGGCCTCGTGTGTTTTTCTGTCGGGGCGAGAGGATTCGAACCTCCGGCCCCCTGGTCCCGAACCAGGTGCGCTACCAGGCTGCGCTACGCCCCGAGAAGGGCGGCAGGTATTACGCGCGGCACGACGAACGTCAAGGACAAACGGTCGCGGCTCCGAAACGCACGTTCAGAACCCCGACTGCGGCTCGTTCCAACCCTCGCCGAACGCGGCCCACGACATGTTCATCGTGGTGCGTGCCCAGCCGACGAAGCCGAGCGCGTCGATCGCGATCGTGCCTCCGTAGCCGTCGAGCGTGCGACCCATGGATTCGAGCACCATCGAGATGCCCTCGACGCACGAGGCCCCGGAGCGCATGTGCTCGATCGCCGTCTTCGCCGCGACGAAGCGAAGGAACGCCTCGCCGTCGCCGGTGTTGGAGACCGCGCCCGCCGCGTCGTCCGCGTAGGTTCCCGCACCGATGATCGGCGAGTCGCCGACGCGCCCACGCGGCTTGCCGACCACGCCACCCGTGCTCGTGGCCGCCGCGAGACGGCCTTCGCGATCACGCACGACGCAGCCCACGGTCCCGCCCGCCCAATTGGGTTCCACGAGGCCGCGACGAACGGCCTCGAGGCGCGCGCGGGCGACGTCGGTCGTCATGGAGGCGGCGTCGACACGCGCGAAGCCATGCCGCTCGGCCCACTCGGCCGCGCCCTCACCGGCGAGGAGAACCCGTCGACCTTCCAGGAGCATGGCCTTCGCGATGGCGATCGGGTGCGCGAACGGCGGAAGGTTGCACACCCCTCCGGCGTCGAGCGTCGCGCCGCACATGATCGAGGCGTCCAGCGACAGCTCGCCCCGCTCGTCGAGCGCAGCGCCGGTGCCTGCATTGTACAAGGGGTTGTCTTCGAGCGCTTCAATGGCGATGGCCGCAGCCTCCACGGCGGTCGCGCCGCTCTCCACGGCACGCGACGCCGCGATCGCCGCGGAGCGGCAGCCGGCCGCGTGAAGCGGACCGCGGTCGCCGTCGATGTCCCCTGCGCCTCCATGCACGACGACACCCCACCCGTCCGTACGCTTGGACCAGGTGGCGGCGCGATCGAGCGAGCGGGGACCGGAGGTCATGAGGCTCACGCGCGCGGGGGCATGACGGTGTTTCCGGTGGGAATCGGTCGCGCGTTCCACTCCTGCAGCGGCTTGAGGAGACGCGCCGCGAGATCTGCCGTCTCGGGCTCGGTGGCATCCACGTGCCCGAGCACCGCGAGCACGTAACGACGAAGCGCGGCGACCGTCGCCTCGAGGCTCTTGCGCTTCGGAACTTCGTAGCGCGGCGGTGCGGGCTGCACTTGCCCGAGACCGAGGGCCTCCGAATAGGCCTCGTGCGCGGCGCCCAACGCACGGAGGAACGTCGTGCCTCCGAGCTTGTCGACTTCGCGATCGAAACCGTCGCGCGCGATGCGCTTCAAGCGGTCTTCGGCCTCTTGCCACTCGAGCTTGTAGGGCAGCTGCGTGAACGCCAAGCCCTCCGGAAAGATCGCCTCGAAGATGCGACGTGCCGCGAACGACTCCGGGTACGAGAGCGGTAGGCGCGTCCATGCAAGGAGCCAGTCGTGAAAGGCGGCCCAGTGGCTGTCTTCGAGGACGTCCGCACGGCGCGCGCGGTATCCGTCCGGCGGCGGCGGACCGAGGCGCTCCTCGAGGATGTGCTCGAGGTTGCGGTGCTCGCCGACGAGCTCGTCGAGCGCGTGCATCACGTAGGACGGCAGGTGCGCTTCGACGCGGGCCATGGCGATCAGCGACGCGCCAAGCTCGAGCGCGCCGTTGGCGTCGAGGCGAGGAATGGCAACGAGGTCGTTCGGATCGAAGGCTCGGGTCATCGCATGCGGCTCCGTTTGAGTGGCGAAAGGAGACCCGTGGCTGCACGCAAACGCAAGTACGGAGCGGCTTAGAGCGGAGCCTGCGCACCTTTTCCGGGAAACCAAGGCATCACGCGCGACCGAAGCGCAGGTGTTCTCAGCGCCGCGAGAACTTGCGTGCCGCGAACGCTCCGCGGGGCAGTGCTCCGAAGGCACCGGCGCCGGCGTCCGTGCCCCCCTCGCTTTCACCCGCGAGCTCGCCTTCGAGCGAGGGACCGCCCTCCGCATGCCGCAAACGCTCCGCCACCTCGATGAGCCGGCGCTCGACGCGGCCAAAGACGCTGTCGGCCTGGAAGTGACCGTCGTCGTCGCGAACGCCCGCGGGCGTGTTCATGAGGATCTCGACGCCTTCATCGACGGTGTCGATGGCGTAAAGATGAAAGTGCCCTTCGCGGATCGCCTCGAGCACCGCGCCGTGCAGCACGAGCTGCGGCAGGTTCGCCTTCGGGAAGACGACACCCTGCGTGCCCGTGAGACCTCGTGATGCGCAGAGATCGAAGAAGCTCTCGACCTTCGCGGATAGACCGCCAATCGCCTGGATTTCGCCAAGCTGATTCACGCTCCCCGTGACGGCGATGCCTTGATCGATGGGCAGCTCGGCGAGCGCGCTCAAGAGCGCGAAGAGCTCGGTCGTCGACGCGCTGTCGCCGTCGATCTCGCCGTACGACTGCTCGAACGCGAGCTGCGCGCGCAAGCTCAGCGGACGCTCCTGGCCGAACATGTGGCCGAGGTAGCCGCGGAGGATGGCGACGCCCTTCGTGTGGATCGCGCCGCCGAGCTGAGCCTCGCGCTCCACGTCGATGATGCCCTCGCGTCCGAGCGACACGACCGCCGTGAGGCGTACCGGCTGGCCGAAGTCGACCTCGCCCGTCGAGTAGACGCTCAGGCCGTTGATGACGCCGACGCGCGCGCCGCTGGTGGCGATCGCCAAGACCCCGCGGTGCGTGAGTTCACGAAAATGCCGCTCCGCCTGCGCGCTACGCGAGCGTCGATCGCGGTACGCACGCTCGACCGCGCTCGCGTCGACGGGTGCGTCGCCGCCGAGCTTGGCGGCGTCGAGGGCCGCGAGCTTGGCGATCTCGACGAGCGTGTCCACGTCGAGCGTGAGGCGCTCGCGATCGTCAGCGAGCCAGCTGGCTACATCGAGGAGACGACCGCGCGCGCTCGGTGCAAGCTGCACGGATGCCTGCGCCTCGACGCGAGCCACGAGGTGCGCGTCGAGCTTGGCGACGTTCTCCTCCGTACGCGAGCACTCGCTCTCGAGTTCGACCTTGACCCTGAAAAGACGGGTAAAATCGGTGTCGACCGACGAGAGCTCCTCGTAGTCTCCCGGGCTCCCGACGAGCACCACGAGCACGTCGAGGTCGACCGACGAAGGGCGAATCATCGTGGTGGGCACGACCGCACGACGGCCGGCGATGTCGTCGATGCTTACGCGGCGGTCGCGGAGCGCGCGCATGAGGCGCCGCCACACCTCGGGTCGTGCGACCACGTCTTCGACACGCATGACGAGGACGCCGCCCGACGACTCCAAGAGCGCCCCGGCGCGCACGCCGCTGCGCCCTGCCACCAGATGACCGTTTCGCGCTTCGCGGTCGACGAAGCCAAAGAGCCGCTCTTCGGTCGGGTCCGTCTCGACGAACACCGGCGCCTCTTCTTCGTCGCCGCGCGAGAGCAGCGTGCGCGCCCGAAAGAGCTCGCGCCACTCGTCTTCACCGCCCGCACGAGGCTCGGCGGCCAAGAGCTCCGGCCACACGCCTTCCAAGTACTCGACGAGCGTCTCGAGCCACGGGGTGACCGCGTCGAAGCCCTCGCCGAGGGCCTCGCGAAACTCGCCGACGGCCGCACGGATGCGCGCCGCCGCGGCGTCTTGAAGCAAGGACCTACGCTTCGACGCGTGGTCGCCGTGGAGCTGCCGAAGCTGGCGCGTGGCGGTGTCGATGGTGGGTTCGAGTCGATGCCTCGCTTCCTCGATGCGGCGCCGCGTGGGCTCGTCGAGGACGTCGAACTGCTCCTGGCTCACGGGCTTGCCGTGCAGCTTGGGGACGATCTGCAGCTGACCGTGGACCGCGCGCACCGAGAAACCGTGCTCTTTGCCGTGCGCTTCAAGCTCGAGAACGATGGTCTTTTCCTGCTCTTCGAGCTCTTTTTGGAGCGCGTCGCGCGCGTTGACGAGCTCTTGGTCTTCGTCGATGCGCGCGAGGCGATCGGGCAGCAGTTCGCCGAGCTTGCCGAGCGCCTGCTCGAGCCGTGGCGCGGCGCCCGCTGGCAACGCGACAATCTCGGGCTCGCCCGCGCGCTCGAGGCCGTGGAGGATGACGAAATCTTCGAGGTTTCGCGGGCGCACGCGGAGCGCTTCCTCCGCGAGCGCGGCGACGTCTGCTCCCGGCTCGAGCGGGTGCGGCGACGACACGAAGACATGGAACCCGCTGCCGGTGGCCGCCAGTCCGAGAGCGAGCGCTCGCATCGCATGGGGCCCGGAGAGCGCGACGAGCGGCGGCGGCGGAGCGTCCGCGGCGGCGAGGTGGGCCTCAGCCGTGCGCACCTCGGCGAGTTCTGCAGCGACCGCGCAGCGAATGCGCGCTTCGGGGGCCAGCGGAGGCAGCGAGTGCCTCGTCAATTCGGGGGGAGCCTCGGTCGGCATTCTGTTTTTTCGACGCGGATGCGGGTCGAAGACGCTTCCTGCTGACTTCGCCCGGAAAGCACACGTAACATGGCCCCTACGCGATGGCACGGCTCATTCTCCTGACGCCCGACGGACCGCACTCGATCGAGTTGCGCGCGACCAACACCCTTGGTCGCCATCCCAACAACACGATTCAGCTGCTCGACAAGATCGTCTCGAAAGAGCACTGCGTGATCGAGAAGCGCGACGACACGTGGATCTTGCGCGACCTCGGTAGCCTAAACGGCAGCTACGTGAACGGCGATCGCGTCCAGGGCGAGAAGAGCGTCAAGCACGGCGACGAGATCATCTTCGGCACGCTGCGCCCGGGCGAGGGTCTCCGCGCGCGCTTCGACAACCTCGCGGGCGCCTCGCTCGCTCCTGCCCCGTCGCAACCCGCTGCGTCGCGACCAGGTCATGCCCCCGTGAGCGAGGTCACGCCCCCAACCCCGATGGCGAGCTCCGCAGGGCGCGGCGCTTCCTCTGGCCGCGCGTCGGGAACGTCGCCGCAGCCGTTCTCCTCGCCGCTCTCGGGGCCTCCTCCCGCGACCGCGCCCGGCAATCCTCCCGCGCCCCCTGCGCCTCCGATCGGCTCCCGTACGCAGTTTCTTAGCGGCTCCACGCGCGTCGAACTCATGGAGGCCGCGCGGGCCATCGGTGCGCAGATCCAGGCGAAGACCAAGGGCTTCCAGGCCTTCGACGCGGTCGTGGGCGACCAAGCGCAGCTGCGCACGGACTACGAGCGCCTCCGCATGGCGTGGGAGCTCACGCGAACGATCAGCACCGAGCGTGACCTCGACAAGCTCCTCGAGAAGATCCTCGACGCGCTCTTCCGCTTCGTCGCCGCCGACCGCGCGGTCATTTTGCTGCGCAACGAAGACGGCGAGCTCGAGCCCCACGCGGCGCGGCGCCGCGACGGTTCGACCGACTCGATCCCGCTCAGCACGACCATCCTCGGCCACGTTATCCGCGAACGCGCCAGCGTGCTCACGCACGACGCGGCGATGGACTTCGCCCTCTCGAAGGGCAAGTCGATGATCTTGAACCGCATCTCGAGCGCGATCGTCGTGCCGCTCCTACACGAAGAGACCGTACTCGGTGCCGTGTGGCTCGACTCGGCGAGCCTCGGTCAGTTCGGCGCGAAGGACCTCGAGATCGTCACGACGGTCTCGGCGCAAGCGGCGCTGTTCATCCAAAACAGCCTCCTGTCGCGCAAGGTCGAGCAGGAGATCATCATGCGCGAGCGTTTCTCGCGCCTCATCGCGCCGAACGTCGCCGCCGAGGTCGAAGCGGGCCGCCTCGAAATCAAGAAGGGCGGCGTGGGCCTCGAGCACTGCACGGTCTTCAACAGCGACATCCGCGGCTTCACGAAGATGAGCGCCCACGTCGACGCCGCGACCGTCGTCGACATGCTCAACGAGTACTTCGAACAGATGGTCGAAATCATCTTCCGCCACGAAGGTACGCTCGACAAGTTCATGGGCGACGGCATCATGGCCTTCTGGGGCGCTCCGAAGGCGAGCATCGACGACCCGGTCCGCGCGGTGCGCTGCGGCCTCGACCAACTCCAAGCCGTCGAGCGCTTCAACGAGCGGCGCGCGTCGGTCGGGGCTCCGCCCATCGCGATCGGCATCGGCGTCCACACCGGGCCCCTCGTCGTCGGCTACGTCGGGAGCTCGAAAGCGCTGAGCTACACGGTCATCGGCGACACCGCGAACCAGAGCGCGCGGCTTTGCGGCATCGCCGAGTCGGGGCAGCTCATCGTCAGCGGCGGCACGCGGCGGCTCCTTGGCGACCACTTCGAGGTGCGCGAGCTCGCGCCGGTCATGCTGAAGGGCATCGCCGAACCCGTGCCCATCTTCAACGTGCTCGCCGAAAAGCACTCCTGAGCTGCGAAGCGCGTTACGCGCCAAAAGCCTGCTTTTCCTCGCACCCGCTTGTGGTAGCCGGGGCGCATGGCCAGCCATGTTCTGCCTTTCGAGAAGCCCCTCGTGGAACTCCTCGACCGCGTCGCCAAGCTCCGCGCCTCGCTCGGCTCCGACCCGACGCTGCGTCATGAGCTCGAGCGGATGGAGGCGCAAGCGGCCGTCGTCGCGCGGATGATCTTCGCCGATCTGACGCCCTGGCAAAAAGTGCAGCTCTCGCGCCACGCCAAGCGGCCCTACACGCTCGACTACGTCGCGCACCTCGTCGAAGACTTCATGGAGCTGCGTGGCGACCGTCGCTTCGCCGAGGACGCGGCGATCGTGGCGGGCGTTGGCCGTTTCCGTGGGCGCTCGGCGATCATCCTCGGGCACCAAAAAGGCCGCACGGCGAAGGAGAACGTGAAGCGCAACTTCGGCATGGCGCACCCGGAGGGGTACCGAAAGGCCGAGCGGCTCTACGCGCTCGCGGATCGTTTCCGCTTGCCGATCCTCGCGTTCGTCGACACGCCCGGCGCCTACCCGGGCATTGGGGCCGAAGAGCGCGGGCAATCCGAAGCCATCGGGTCGTGCCTCGCGGCGCTCGCACGCGTTGGTGTGCCCGTCATCACGACGATCACCGGCGAAGGCGGGAGCGGCGGGGCCCTCGCGCTCGCCGTCGCCAACCGGGTGCACGTCATGGAGTACGGAACGTACTCGGTGATCTCCCCCGAGGGCTGCGCGTCGATCCTCTGGAAGGACGGGGCAAAATCCGCAGAGGCCGCCGAGCGCATGCGCATGACCGCGCCCGACCTACTCCGCCTCGGCGTCGTCGATCGCATCGTGAACGAGCCGCCGGGCGGAGCGCACCGCAACCACGAGGGCGCGGCCAAGGCCGTCGGGGACGCGATCGAAGAGGCCCTCGCGGAGCTCGAAGTGCTCACGCGCGAACAGCTCGTCGACGACCGCTACGCCCGCTTCCGTCGCCTCGGCGCCGTGAAGGTCGGAACCTGAGCGATTCGGCCAGTCGCGCGCTGCACGACGATGCGTGCCCCTGCTAGGCCTCCAAGCAGGAGACACTTCATGACCGCACGCATCGACCTCGAGGGAAAAGTGGCCATCGTCACCGGCGCGAGCCGCGGCATCGGCGAGGCGATCGCTCGCACGTTCGTCGCCCACGGCGCACGCGTCGCGCTCGTCGCACGAAAGGCCGAGGCGCTCGAGGCGGTGGCCGCCTCGCTCGGCGATAACGCGCTTGCGATCAGCGCGCACACGGGACGCGAAGACGACTGCAAGCGCATCGTCGCCGAGACCCTCGCACGCTTCGGCAAGGTCGACGTGCTCGTGAACAACGCCGCGACCAACCCCCACTTCGGCCCCATGCTCACGGTCTCCGAGGGTCAATGGGACAAGACCTTCGAGGTCAACGTGAAGGGCTACTTCTGGCTCACGCGCGAGGTCGCGCAGCATCTCGTCGCGCGCGGCGCGGGCGGCAGCATCGTGAACGTCGCGAGCATCATGGGCCTCAACGCTGCGCCGCTCCAAGGTTGCTACGGCATGACGAAGGCCGCGGTCATCGCGATGACCAAGACGCTCGCGCTCGAGCTGGGCTCCGCCAAGATCCGCGTCAACGCGATCGCGCCTGGGCTCATCGAGACCAAGTTTGCCTCGGCGATCGTGGAGTCGCCCGAGCTCTCGAAGACGATCGTCGAACGAACGCCCGTCGGGCGCGTGGGGCAGCCGGACGAGATCGCCGGCGTGGCCCTCTACCTCGCGAGCGATGCGGCCTCGTACCACACGGGCCAAACGCTCGTGGTCGACGGCGGCTTCACGATCGCGTGACCTTCGCCCACGCCGCGATGAACGCGTCGTTCGCTTCGGCGTCTCCGACCGTAACGCGGAGACATCGATCGAGGCGCCCGCCTTTGCCCGCAAAACTCCTCACGAGAACTCCCTCTCGCGCGAGCTTCTTCCAGAGCTCCTCCGCGCTGGCGGCGACTTCGACCCAGAGGAAGTTCGCGTCGCTCGGGTGCACCTGCGCGACGCCCGAGGCCACGACCGCTGCGGCCAGCCGCTCACGCTCGGCCACGAGCTTGCACGCGAGCGTTCGCAAGAACGGACCGTGCGTGTCGAGCGCTTCGGCCGCGAGCGCCTGACTCGTCGCGCTCGTGTTGAACGGGTGGCGCACGACGTCGACCAGGCGCGCAACCTCGGGGCACGCCTCGACCCAACCGACGCGGAGCGCCGCGAGGCCGATCTTGCTGAGCGTGCCCATACGCACGAGGTTCTCCGGGTCGCTCTCATGGCGCGCCGGCTGCCGTGACGAGAAGGCGCCGTACGCTTCGTCGAGGACGACGATCGTCGAGGGAGCTCGCGCAACGAGGCGCGCCATCGCGCCGGCATCGAAGACTGCGGCGGTCGGGTTGTTCGGCGAGGCGAAGAAGACGAGATTCGGCTCGTGGGCGTCGATCGCGGCGGCCATTGCGGCTTCGTCGAGCTGAAACGACGCGTCCAGCGGGACCTCGACGACCTCGAAGCCGTGCAGCAACGCCGTCGCGCGGTACATCACGAAGGTCGGCGTCGGGATGATCAGCACGGGCTTCGAGCGGCCCTCGCGGGGCTTCGAAAACGCCGTGAGCAGCATGGAGATCGATTCGTCGGAGCCGCTCCCGACCACGAGGCGGTCGGCTTCCGTTCCAAGCCAGCGCGCGAGCGCACTGCGAAGGGCCACGCCGCGCGCGTCGGGGTAACGCGAGACCTCGACGCGTGCGAGCGCGGCTGCGAGCGTCTCGCGGAGCGGGGCGAGCATCGACGCGGGGGCCTCGTTGGCGTCGAGGCGGTAGCGGATTCCTGGCGGGTCCGCCGGCACGTAGGGGCTGAGGGCGGCGGCGGCGGGGTTCACCGTCGAGGTCCACGAGGAGGCCATGGCGAGAGCATGGCGCAGCGCAGCAAACGAGACGACAAAAAAGTGCAGGTTCTTCTCAAGTTCAAGGAAGGCCAGCCGTTCCCTGCGTTATCCCATGCGTGTATCCATTGGCACCCCGACCCTGGACCCGGCGTTAGGCTTCGAGCCGGCCGTGGCGGGCGCGCGTGGTCGCCGCACGGAGGGTTCGCCATGAGTTCCCGCGTTGCCGACAAACGTCAATTCCCGCCCGTTGGCGGACCGGTGAAGCTGCCGTCCGCGAGCATGCCCATCCCCGTGCCTGAGTCGCGCGTCGAACGCGACAAGCTCGAGCTCTCGCGTCTCGCGGCGAAGAAGGCGGAAGACAAAATCGACGCGCAAATCGACTACGACCGGGCGGTGCTCGAAGCACGTGGCGACATGCGTCGTCGCGCGAACCTCGAGCCGCTCCAGAACCCGCAACTCGTCGACGCATCGTCCGAAGAGCACGAAGCGGCGATGGCGGCGCGCACCGAGGAGCGGCGCAAGGCCAACCTCGCGCCGACGACCTCCCTTGCCGCGAAGTACCAAGGCGTGAACAACAAAGACGTGCTCGCGAAGATCAACGTCCGCGGCTGAGCGCGCGAGGCCCGGGAAGTTCCGCCCTTGCAGGCGCTCGGCGCGACGCGATAACCTGTCTCCATGGGCATTTCTGAGGCGGAGCGCACCATCGGGCCGCTCGTCGTCGGCGCGATTGACACCTTCGAGCCTCGAGCGGTCACGCGGGCGCTCCTCGAGGCGGGCGCGCTCGGCGGTGTCACGCTCTTCAAGCGAAACCTGGACGGCGACTTGCCGGCCCTCGCCCGAAGGAACGGCGCGCTCCATGCCCTTTCGCCGCGAGGCATCGTCGTCGCCGTCGACCAGGAGGGCGGCCGTGTGGCGCGTTTGCGGCACGCGCCGATCATCCAGATGCCCGCCGCGCGTGAGCTCGCGGAGTACTGCTCGACGAAGACCCTCGAGGCGCTCGGCTACGAAGTCGGTGGCCAGCTCGCAGCCCTTGGCTTCACGATGAACTTCGCGCCGGTGCTCGACGTGCACAGCGAAGAGCGCAACCCGGTTATCGGCGATCGCTCATTCGGCTCGGCACCCGAGCGTGCGGCCGAGAGTGCCCTCGCGTTCGCCGCGGGTCAGCGTCGAGCGGGGCTCGGCTCGTGCGGCAAACACTTTCCGGGTCACGGCGACACCACGACCGACTCGCACCTCGAGCTCCCGTACGTGAGCGCCTCGCGGGCCGTGCTCGAAGAGCGCGAGTTTTCGCCGTTTCGCGTGGCGG
>CAIOHM010000240.1 GCA_903858055.1 uncultured delta proteobacterium | reverse complement strand
GCCTCGAAGTGGGCGAGGTAAAGCTGGCGCAACAGGAGCGCTTTGGTGTCGTCCTCGAGCTCCGGTGCGGCGAGCCCCGCGCGGGCATGGCGCGCGCGCGCGGATGCGGTGCGGGCACCGACGGCCTTCGCGAGCGACTCTTCCGCCGAGGGCGGTCGCGCGAGGGGTCGTTCCTGAACCTTTGTCGAGGGCATGGTTGTAGTCTACGAAGGGTTTTGCCCATGCGCCAAATCCGCCGTCACTTCTTCGTCGCCGCCTCGGTCTTTTTCGGTCTTTCGGCCGGCTGCGGCCGTCCCGCCACACACACGGACTGCGAGCGCATCTTCCAGCGCATCGTCGAGCTCGAGCTCCGCGACCTCCAGACGACGGACCCGGCGATCGTCGCGAAGAAGACGAGCGAGCTCCGCGCATCCTACGGAAGCGAGCTCGAGGGGTGCGTGGGCAAGCGCATCCGAAAAGACCTCGTCACCTGCCTCGAGCAAGCAAAGGCCGCGAGCGAGGTCGACGGCTGCCTCAAATGATGCGCGCGTAGCGGCGGTCGCACGCGACGCGCGTCGCGCGATCGTGGAGGCGCGCGCATGGTACCGTGTCCCCTCGATGGGTTCGCTCGATTCGTTCCTCGTGTGGGGGGTTGCGGTGTTCTTCTTCGGCATGGGCCTGGTGGGCCTCGTGCGTCCGCGATTCATCCCTGCGATGTTCGGGCTCCACGAGACGACCGCCGAAGCGCGCAGCGAGGTCCGCGCGGTCTACGGCGGCTTCGGCGTGATGATCGCCCTCGCGCTCGCCTGGAGCCGCGGAGCCGAGGGGGGCGAGGCACGCGGCGTGCGCTTCGCGGTGGCCGCAGCGCTCGTGGGCATGGCCGGTGGTCGACTCGTGGGCTTCACGGCGGAGCGTCCTCGCTCGTTCTACCCCGTGGTCTTCTTCCTCTTCGTGGAGCTCGCGCTCGCGCTCGCGGTGGCGCCGCGTTGAACGGGCGAGGCGCACGCGGCGCGCCTTGAGCGACGGGTACGACGCGAGCAGCGGGCGAAGACACGCCGTGGCCTCAGCCCGCGCGCACCGCGCCTACTCGCTCGGGTGTGCCGCGTGGAATCGCCGAAACACGGCCTCGCGTGGGGCGCCGTCGAGGAGATCGTTCATGGCGTGTTCGAGGCAGGCGCGGTCGACGCAGGCCTCGAGCGCCGCGCGCTCACGCTCCGAGAGCCGCCCGAAGCGACGCTCGAGCGCTTCCGCGAGCAGCTCACGCCTTCCCTCCACGAGCCCTTCTTGGCGCCCCTCTTGGCGCCCCTCTTGGCGCCCGGCCTGGCGCGCTTCGCGGGCCTTGATGCGCGCAAACTCGGCGAGGAGGCGACGGCCCTGCTGCGAGGCCATGATGCTTCCGTCTTCGAACATGCTGAGGTCGAGCATGAGCGCCTCCTGAATCTGCTCCAAGTGTGGTCGTCCGAGCCTTTCGCCGCAAGCCAGAAAGGCTTCGCGCAGGGCCAGCGAAAAGGCAGTGGTTTCCCTGGTACCGATCGCCGCTCCGAGAAGCTCCAGCACCTCCCGCGCCTCGAGGTCGCCCTGGTCCACGCGGAGCGCGATGACCGTGAGCGCCTCGCGCACGTCGCGCTCCGGGTGCGAGCTCGCGATCGCCAAGAGATTCCGCGGTGTGACGAGGACCGGGTGCACCGTGATGGCCCCGTAGCGCATGGGATTCTCGAGCTTTCGCTTCACACCGCGGGAGCCCGTCAGCACGAGGAGGTCCACGGGGCAGCGGTGCTGCCCTTGCAATGTCCCTACGATCGCGCCCCAGGTCCGCGGCTTCTCCGCATCCCATCGGCGCTGAACCTCGATGGCGATCGCGCGCCGCACGCGCTCGTCATCGCTCTTGAGGACCCACACCGCGTCCGGCAGAAGCGGACGCACGTCCTCCGCCGAGGCAGAGGCCTTCGCGAGCTCGACGCGCCCGGCGCCCGCACGACGCTCCATCGCGCGCCAAAGGAGCTGCGCCACGTCCACCCGCTCGGTGAGGAGTGCGAGCGGGACCTCGTGATCGCGGGAAGGAGCCATGCCCCCCCCTCAGGCAACGGGCGTGCCGAAGGCAGACCACGCGAACGCCTGAGATTCCTCGCTTCGCCGCTCGTTTTGGCCAGACCGCGGCCGGCCGTGGCCTGGCCACGCTCCGACTTCTCCGCCGATCGACGGCGTGGGCGAAGTCGTGCTGGCCTCCACGTCTCAGCGTGAGGCGCTCATCAGGCGGCCCACTTCGTCCCACGCGTACGCGTAGCGCTGCCAGCAGCTCGCGCGAGCGCCTTCGGCTGGCTCGGGTTCGTGGGGTCGACGAGCGCCACCCGCTTCAGGCGCCCCGTCACGCGGCCCCG
>CAIOHM010000239.1 GCA_903858055.1 uncultured delta proteobacterium | reverse complement strand
GAGGGCCTCGACGCCCACGGTGCGGCCGCACCCGGTGAGGAGCCAGGTGGCGAGGAGCACGAGGAGGAGCACGAGCCGGCTCGGGTTCATCGTTCGCAGAGGCCTCCCGTCCATCGCTCCGCGTCCTTCGTCGCATGGGGCTCGCGCGCGGTCAACGGCGTGCTACGCGGCGCGCATGGCCCGTCCTCTCGTCCTCGGAAGCGCTTCGCCGCGACGCCGCGAGCTCCTCGCTCAGGTGGAGCCCTCGTTCACCGTGCTCACGGCCGACACCGACGAGGGGCAGTTTCCGGACGAGCCGTCGAGCTTGTATCATGCACGTATCGTCATGGCGAAGCTCCACGCGGTCTGCGCGAAAGCCAGCGCAGCGGGGCTCGGCGACGGCGTCGTGCTCGTGGCGGACACGATCGTGGTCCTCGGTGACCGCGTGCTCGGCAAGCCCGAGAGCGAGGAAGACGCGCGCCGCATGCTCGCCGGCCTCGCGGACTCGGAGCATGAGGTGCGCACGCGCTTCCTGCTCGCCGAGGTCGAGGGCGCAGCGGTCGTCCACGCGCAGACCGTCACGACGACCGTGTGGTTCCGCCCGCTCGAAGCCGAGGAGATCGCCGCGTACGTCGCCACCGGGGAGCCCATGGACAAAGCCGGCGCCTACGGCATTCAGGGGCGCGCGGCCTCCTTCGTGCGGGCCCTCGAGGGGTCGTACACGGCGGTCGTGGGCCTGCCGCTCGCGGAGGTCACGGTGGCGCTGCGTACGCACGGCTTCGCGCGGCCCCGTTGAGGGCACGTTGCGGGCGAGCGCTCGGAAGCGCGGCCCATGAAAAGCAAGAGGCGACGGGGAAACCCATCGCCTCGTACATCGTTTCCCGTTCGGGAAGAGCTTGCTCAGGCCTTGGGGGCCGTGGTCGCCGCAGCGGCCTTGGTGGCGCGCCAAGCGGCAAGCTTCTTCGTACGACGGGCCTTCTGCTTACGGCGGACGCCAGGGTTCTGCGGGGTCGACATGGTCCGCGGGGCGTTAGTCCAAAGGCTCCGTGGGATCAAGCCCCGTCGATTCTTCCGTTCGAAACCCGGGGAAACGGCGTGATGCGCACTCTCGAGCGCGGGGCATTCAAGGAGCCGGTGGCGGGCGCACGCTGCCGCTCGCCGTGGCGTCGCTCTCGAGGGTCTTGCGCCAGTTCTCGATCTTCGCGACCGCGGGGCCGACCCACAGCATCTTCGAGAACCGCGTGAGGATGTGCGGCGTCGCGTCGCCCGTGCGGGTCGTGCGCCCATAGGCCGCGCGCGCGTGGTCGATCTCCGTGGCGGCGTCGGCCCAGCGGCCCTCCGCGTGCGCGAGCCAGGCCCGTACGAGGTGGCGATGCTGCCGCGGCTCGGGCTCCTCGGGGTCGAAGCGATCGGCGTCTTCGACGACCCCGCGTGCGGCGACCGAACCGCGCAGCAAGTCCGCTTGCGCGAGGAGCAAGCGCGCCTCGAGCTGGCCCCAGGCGTCGCGGAGGCGGTCGTAGATTTCCTGGGCGGCGAGCGCATGGCCGCGCGCGCTCAGCGAGTCGTCGGAGACCACGGCGAGCATGGCGAGCAGGCGCGTGGCGGCACCCTCTCCGCGCGGGTTTTGGAGCTCGCGCATGGAGTCGCGGGCCATGACCGCACGCTCGGCGGCGGCGGCGTAACGGAAAGCACGGAACTCCGCGTGCGCGAGGACCACGTCCGCTTGCGCCATGCCGAGCCGGTAGCCTATGCTGTCGAAGCTCTCGCGCGCGTCGAGCGTGTAGCGCGACGCCTGCTCGTGGCGCCCCGCGGCGGTCTCGATGAGCGCCAACAACAGCAGGCACTGGGCGCGCACGAGGCGGTCGCCGCCGGTCTCGGCTTTGCGCATGCAGTCGCGGATGGTCTCGCGCGCGCGCACGTGCTCACCGAGGAGGTAGTCGATCTCGCCGAGCACGACCATGGCGCCCACGAGCCCCTTCGTGTCGCCGAGCTTCTCGAAGGTTCGAATGGCGTCGGTCACGTCGTCGCGGCCTTGGCCCGGCGCGCCGAGGTCCGAGGCGATGTGCCCAAGGAGACGACGCGTGGTCGCAGCCTTCGCGGTTTGCGCCGTGCGTTCCCAGGCGGCGAGCGCCTTGCGCGCGGCCTCTTGAGCCTCCGTGACGCGGCCCGCGTGGCGCAGCGCCTCGGCGCGCCAGTGGTTGAACTCCGCCTCGTTGGCACCCGAGACGCGCGAGGCGATGACGTCGAGATCCTTGAGGACTGCACGGGCGTCGCGCGAGCGGTTCCACGACTCGGCCGTGAACTTCAGCATGAGCGCGGCCGCGAGCTCGTCGTCGCCAGCGCGGAGCAGGTTGTTCACGCGGAGCTTCATGATGCGGCGCGAGCCGACGGTCGGGTGAGCCTCGAGGGCGTTCGCGGCCAGGCGGTAGATCGCGGGCGCGTCGGCGCGCTCGGCGAGGCGGCTCGCGAGGTGCTCTTGCAGCAGCGCGTGCGGCCAGCGGAAGCGGTCGGCACCCGCCGCGAGGAGGATCTGCGCGCGCGTGAGAGAGAGCAGCGTGTCGTGGGGGTCGAGGCCGAGGGCTGCGAGGAGAGGCTTGAACACCACGCCGCGGATGTCGTCGCCGATCGACGCCGCCGCGTAGGCCCCGATGCGCTGCTCGGTCGGCACGGCTCGAAGGCGCTCGTCCCAGAGCTCCGTGGTCGTCATGGCGCGGCCGGCGAGGGCCTCTTCGGGCACGCGGTATTGGCCCTTCTCGAGGCGCAGGTACCCGCCGCCGGACCAGGCGTGCAGGAGCTGGAGCGCGAAGAGCGGGTTGCCTCCGCTCGTGCTCACGGCGCGCTCGGTGGCCACGTCGTGGAGCGGCAGCGTCGCGCGGAGCAGCGTGCTCGTGTCTTCGGCGGGCAGCGGCTCCATCTCGAGCGCCTCACCCTCCCAGTCGGCGCGCAGCGCCTCCATGCGCAGCGCGATGTCGATGTCGCTGAGGAGCGCCTCGCGACGCGCGGTCGCCACGACGAGCAAGCGGATCGCCGGGTTGTCTTTGCGCAGGCGCGTGAGCATGTCGAAGGTGGTCGACGAGGCTTGGAAGAGATCGTCGAGCCACAAGAGAATGGGGCGGTCTTTGCCGATGCGCTCGAAGACGCGCCGCGCGACGAGCCAGCGCAGCTCCGGGCGGTCGAGCACGAAGCGCTTGCCCGTGGGCCCGACCGGCTCGAACTGACCGGGAACGCTTGGGCGCAACCACTCGGCGGTCGCCGCGACCCACGTGAGCGCCTCGTTGTCTTCGACGTCGACGCTCCAGCGACCCATGAGGGTCTGCTCGATCACGACGCGGTCGGCACCCTCGAGGTTGTAGTGTGCACTGATTGCGCTCGTGATGCCGTCGATCGGGCTCGGCACCTTTCCGTAGCGTGCGCGGAGCGGGTGCATGAGCCCTTGCTCGTGCACGTGCTCGCAGAGCCACTCGACCACGCGGCTCTTGCCGACGCCGGCGTCGCCCACGAGCACGTAGAGCTTCAGCGCCGGGCGCGGGTCGTGGACCATCTCCTCGACCTCTTGGAGGAGGCGCTCGCGCTCGTGCTGACGGCCGATCATGGGGGCCGGGCGGAGCGAGAGGAGACCTGGGGCGAGCGAGCGCGCAGAGCGAACGGCGCGCGCCTCTTTCTCGGAGGACTTCTCGTGCCCGAGGGCGGTGCTCGCGGCCTCCCAGGTGGCGGGGAGCTCGGGGCGCAGGTGCCACCAATCGCGGCGGGCCTCGGCTGCGAACTCGTAGCGGTCCCAAGGCTTCTTCGCGAGCAAGCGACGGATGAAGGTGTCGACGCCGAGGGGCACCTCGGGCGGGAGCGGGAACTCGGGAATCGGCGCGCGTTTGTGGGCGCGGAGCACCTCTTGCGCCTCGCCCTCGAAGACCTCTTTGCCCACGAGCACGCGGTAGAGGATGCAGCCGAGCGCGTAGAGATCGGTCGGGGGGCCCACGAGCGTGATCGCTTTGCGAATTTGCTCCGGAGCGACCCAGCCCACGGTGCCTGCGCCCGCGTGGACCATGACCTTGGGCGCGGCGCCGCCGTCGAGGCGCGGGTCGTGCCCGGTGCGACGGAGCCACGCGAGCCCCATGTCGAGGAGGAAGGCGCGCGGAGCCCGATCCGTCGTCGGGATGTCGAGCATGATGTTCGACGGCTTGAGGTCGCCGTGGATGATGCCGCGCGCGTGCGCATGGGCGAGACCGGCGAGCGTTTGGTCCATGAGGAACCAAATGATCGGCCAGGTCATGTGTGTAATGTACATCCACTCGTGGACGCTGCGTCCCGGGAGCAGATCCATCGCGAGGTACGGCGAGCCGTCTTCGAGCGTGCCGAAGTCGCGGGCGCCGACGATGCAGGGGTGGTCGAGCGAAGCGCAGGCGCGCGCCTCTTGTTGGAACCACCAGGTCTCTTCGGGGCGCGACTGGGCGTCGCCCTCGGGCTTGCGCAGGCGCTTCAGCGCGACACGCTCGCCGGTCACCAGGTCGCGGCACAGGTAGACGACGCCCATGCCGCCGCGCCCGAGTTCGCGCATCACTTCGTAGCGCTGCGCGAGGATCGTGCCGATCTCGCTGGCGGGCGCCTGTGCACCGGAAGAAGCACCGCTGGTCTTGGACATGGCGCGCGGGAGAATAGCGGAACTCGGCGCTTGTCGTCGGAAGACGCCACTCTTTCGTGTTTCGTGTATGCTTTTTTTCGATGAGATTCGGCCCGGAGGAGTCGGCACCGTACGAGGTGGGCAGGCCCGGGCCGCCCTATGCGCTCATCGCGCTCGCCGCGCTTTCGGTCGTCGTCTGGTTTCTCCGGGGCATCCTCGCGCCGCTGATCCTCGCGTTCGTGCTCGCTTACGCGCTCGACCCTTGGGTTTCGGGGCTCGAGCGCCGTGGCGTGCACCGCCGCGTGGCCGCGGCTTCGGTCATGAGCATCCTCGTTGCGGCACTCCTCGCGCTGGTGTTTTGGGGCATTCCGAGCCTCGTGGACGAGCTGCGCCTCCTCGGCGCCAACCTCCCGGTGCGCGTGGCCGAGCTCGAGCGTGCGGTCTCGGCGTTCGGTGGCTCCGCGATCCACTTCGTCCTCCCGCACAACTTCGACGAGCTTCGGCGCCTCGCGGTGAAGTACCTCATCGGCTCGACCGACGCCTTCGGGTCTGCGGTGGGCGGCGCCGTGAACGTCGTCGGCGTCGCGGCGGAGACCATCGTGGTCCTCCTCCTCGCCCTGTATTTCCTCGTGGATTTGAAGCGCATCGTCGACGGCTTCGCCGAGCTCGTGCCGCGGCGCTGGTTCCGCTCCGTTCGCTCCTCCACGGTCGAGCTCCAGGGCATGCTCTCGGGTTACGCGCGCGGGCAGCTCACCGCGAACGTCGTCTTGGGCGCCCTCTACGCGCTTGGGCTCTACGTCGTGCACGTGCCGCTCGCGCTCGCGATCGGTCTCGTCTCGGGCATGCTCTCCTTCGTGCCCTACGTCGGCTTCCTCACGGGGCTCACGCTGGCGTTGATCGTGGCGTTTCTCGCGGGCGGAGGCATCGGCATGGTGCTCGCCGCGCTCGTGGTCATGACCGTCGTGCACTTCATCGACGTCGGCTACATCACGCCGCGCATCGTGGGGCGCAGCGTGGGCCTCGAGCCCGTGGAGGTCATCGTCGCGCTCGTCGCCTGCGGCGCAGCGTTCGGCTTCCTCGGGTTGCTCTTCGCCGTGCCGATCGGCGCTTCGGTGAAGGTCATCTTGCGCCGCATGCGCCAGGCCTACATGCGCTCGCACTTCTACCTGCACCGCGACGTGTGAGGCGAGGGGAGGGAGCGATGACCACGAAGCGCTACCGAACGGCAAACCTCGGCGCGGCGGAGCTGAAGGCGCTCCCGCTCTCGCCGGTCGAGGGCTTCGTGCTCTCGCGCATCGAAGGTGAGCTCGCCGAAGAAGACGTCGTGCTCGGCACCGGTCTCGACGAAGGCACCGTGAGCGCGGCGCTCGAACGCCTCGTGGCCTTGGGCGCTCTTCGCTGCGACGGCTCGGCATCGAAGCCGCTGCGGGAGGCCTCGGTGCTCACGCCGGAGGAGCGTCGTCTCGTCGATCGCCTCGAGGCCGCGCGGAACTTCGGCACGCACTACGACCTCCTCGGGGTCGATCCCGAGGCCGAGCGCCGCGCGATCAAGGCGGCCTACTACGAGCTCGTGGCCATGCTGCACCCGGACCGTTTCGCGGGTCGGGAGCTCGGGGCCGAAGCGCGTCGCGTGCAGTCCCTCTTCGCCGCCGTGGACGCGGCCCACGAAGTGCTCGCACACCGGGAAAAACGAGCGCAGTACGACGCGCAAATCGCGCTCCGCGGGGCTCTCCACGCCTCGGAGCCCTCGGCGCAAGTTCGCTCGGCGCCGATCCCGGTGGTCTCGCAGGCGCACCTGGAGCCGCCGATTTCGTCGAGCGCCATTCCCACGCCACCATCGCCCGGCGCGGGAGCGGTGCTCGCACGCAAGATCGGTCGCGCTTCGGCCCCGCCGCCGCCGCTCTCGTCGTCGCGGGAGCCCGCCAGCGGGCCCGTCTCGGCGCCGCTCTCGTCGCGTTCGCGCCTCGAAGCCACGAGCCAAGCGATGGCCGAGCTCAAGCGTCGCTACGAGCAGCTCGCGCCGCTCGCGCGCGCGGAGAAGCTCAAGGCGCTCGTTGCACAAGGCAACGTCGCGCTCGAGGAGGGGCGCGGCATGGACGCGTTGCAAGCGTTCCGCCTCGCGCAGTCCATCGACGCGGAGGACCCGGCGGTCGTCCGCGGTCTCGCGCGCGCCGAGGCGCTCGCTTCGCCGGAGGTGGGCAAGCACTACGCGTTCTTCGCCAAGCGCGCGGAATACGCCGACCAAGCGGGCGACGCGCGCAGGTTTTGGGAAGAGGCCGCGCAGCGCGCTCCCGACGACGCCGAGACCCAAGGCCGCGCCGCCGAGGCCCTCTTGCGCCTCGAGGGCGACGCGGCGGTCGCGCTCCGTTGCGCGGGGCGTGCGGTGCTCCTGGAGCCAAAAAGAGCCGAGTTCCGCGCGCTTCTTGGTCGCGCCTACCTGCGACAAGGTATGCTCCGAAACGCGGAGCGCGAGGCTCAAGCGGCCGAAACGCTCGATGCAGCTTGCACTGAATTGATCGACCTCCGTCGCGAGCTCGCAGCAAAGCGACCGATGGGCTGAGAACGAGGAACGGGCAATGAAGCGGGTCATCGGCATCGACCTTGGGACGACGAACTCGTGCGTGGCGGTCTTCGAAGGCGGCGTCGCGCAGGTCGTGGCGAACCGCGGCGGCTACAAGACCACGCCCTCGATGGTCGCGATCACCGAGACCGGCCGCAAGCTCGTGGGCCACATCGCGAAGCGTCAGGCGATCACGAACGCCGAGAACACGGTCTACGCGGCCAAGCGCCTCATCGGCCGCAAGTTCACCTCGCCGCAGGTCATGAGCGCCGTCCGCCAGGCGAGCTACCGCATCGTCGAAGGCCCGCATGGCGAAGCGCGCGTCGCCCTCCGCAACGAAGTGCTCAGCGTGCCGGAGATCTCCGCGCTCATCTTGCAGGAGCTCAAGATCGTCGCCGAAGACTTCCTCGGCGAGCCCGTCGAGCAGGCGGTCATCACGGTCCCGGCCTACTTCAACGACAACCAGCGCCAGGCCACGAAAGACGCGGGCATCATCGCGGGGCTCGACGTCATCCGCATCGTCAACGAGCCCACCGCCGCGGCCATCAGCTACGGCACCGCGCAGCGCGAGGGCACCACGGTCGCGGTCTACGACTTCGGCGGCGGCACCTTCGACGTGTCGATCCTCGAACTCGGCAAGGGTGGCGTCTTCAAGGTGCTCGGCACCGCCGGCGACACGTTCCTCGGTGGCGAAGACGTCGACGAGCGCATCGTCGAGTGGCTCGTGAGCGAGTTCCAAGCCGAGCACAAGATCGACCTGCGAAGCGATCGCATGGCGCGCCAGCGCCTGAAAGACGCGGCCGAGAAGGCCAAGTGCGAGCTCTCGAGCGTCACGAGCACCGAGTTCAACCTGCCGTTCATCATCTCGAACGAGCGGGGTGAGGCGCTCCACCTCCAGCGCACGCTCACGCGCGCGCGCCTCGAAGAGATCACCGCAGAGCTCATCGACCGCTCGATCGACATTTGCCTCGACGCCCTCACGGACGCAGGCCTCGAGAAGGGCGACGTCGACGACGTGCTCCTCGTCGGCGGCATGACGCGTATGCCGGCGATTCAGCGCAAGATCACCGAGGTCTTCGGTCGCGAGCCGAACCGCTCCGTCCACCCGGACGAGTGCGTCGCCATCGGGGCGGCCATGCACGCGGCCTCGCTCGCGGGCACCGAGAAGAAGCCGCTCGTGCTCCTCGACGTGACCCCGCTCTCGCTCGGCATCATGACCCACGGTGGCGGCTTCGACGAGCTCGTCCCCGCGAACACGACGGTCCCGACGACGCGCGTGAAGAGCTTCACGACGAGCCGCGACGGCCAAACGCGCATGTCCATCATCGTGCAGCAGGTCGCGAAGGACCGCGAAGGCGAGCGCGAGCTCCTCGGCGAGTTCGCTCTCGACGGCCTCGACGCGAAGCCACGGGGCCAGGTGGTCGTCGACGTCAGCTTCAGCATCGACGCGAACGGCATCGTCGCCGTCGAGGCGAAGGACCACGTCTCGGGCGCGCACGCGGCGATCACCGTGGAGGCCTCGAGTGGCCTCACGAAGCCTGAAATCCAAGAAATGCAACGCTCGGCGGCGCACGCCATGGACGAGCGTCGTCAGAGCGAGGCGATCGAGTCCGAGCGGCAAGCGGCGCAGTCGCGCGTGCGTGAGGTCGAGCGGCTCCTCGAAGGGCTCCGCGCCTCGGCGGGTGACAGCTCCGTGCTCG
>CAIOHM010000238.1 GCA_903858055.1 uncultured delta proteobacterium | reverse complement strand
CACTCGATGCCATCGACAGGATCGAGGCGGGGGGCGCCAATGGCGCGGCGGGGGGGAACGTCCTCCCCGCGGCGGCGAATGGCAAATCCAAGACCCAGACGTCCTCCTCCTCCTCCTCGTCGTCGTCGTCGTCGTCCGAGTCGGCCTGCTGCTGCTGCTGCTGCTGTGCTGGAGCCGCCGCCACGCGCTGCTGCTCGCGGCGCTTCTCGTCGCGCGCCTTGCGCTTCGCCCGCCGCTTCACCTGCCTCGTGGTGCGCTCGCGTCGCGAAATCGAGAAGACCGACGTCGCGCGCACGCACGCGGCGCCCTGAACGAACGCGGGCGAAAGAGCGCTCGTCTCCATTCAACGGGGGCCCAAAGCGCGCTACGCACGGAGCCGTGATCGACGTCTCCGGGCTCACGAAGCACTATGGCTCCTACGTCGCGGTGGAGAATGTCTCCTTCCGCGTGGCGCCGGGCGAGATCGTCGGCTTCCTTGGGCCGAACGGCGCGGGCAAGTCCACCACGCTCCGCATGTTGGCGGGCTACCTCGGGCCCACGGCGGGCACCGTGCGCCTCGCGGGCTTCGACATGGCGGAAGAGCCCGTGCGCGCGAAGCAGCAGCTTGGCTACATGCCCGAGAGCGGCGCGCTGTACCCGGAAATGCGTGTCGTCGAGTACCTGCGTCACCGTGCTGCGCTAAAAGGTCTCGAGCGCGGTGCGCGCAGCGAAGCGGTCGCTCGCTGCATGGAGCAGGCGCGCATCGCCGACGTCGCGCTCGTGCGCATCGGTGAGCTCTCCAAGGGGTATCGCCAGCGCGTGGCGCTCGCGGACGCGCTCGTGGCGGACCCGCCCGTCTTGGTGCTCGACGAGCCGACCGCGGGCATGGACCCCAACCAAATCCGCGACGTGCGGGATCTCCTCAGGAGCGTCGCGCCGAAGAAGGCCGTGCTGCTCTCGACGCACATCTTGGGTGAGGTCGATGCAGTGTGCACGCGTGTGATCGTCCTCGCGAAGGGGCGCGTCGTGGCTGAAGGTCCGCTCGAAGAGCTCACGCGCCGCCGCGGCGCTCGCTCGCTCGTGGTGCGCGTGCGCGGCGAAGAAGACGCGATTCGCGCCGCCGCAACGCGCTTCTCCGACGCTGCGTCGTTCACCGTGGAGCTCGCTGTGGCTCCGGGAGAGCGAAAGCTCTCCGTTCAGTGGCGTGAGGCCGAGGGGGGCGCGCGCGCGGACGAGCTCACCGAGCGCCTCGTCGCGGCGTTGGTCGGGGCCCAGCTGGGCGTGCGTGCCGTGAGCGAAGTCGGTGCCGGTGAAGGCGCGGATCTCGAAGAGGCGTTCGCCGCGCTCACGAAGGGCGGTGACGCGTGAGGGCCTTCTCGGCGCTGCTCGTGCGCGAGCTCTTCGCGTTCTTCGTGACGCCCCTCGCGTGGGTGCTCTTGGTCGTGTTCCTCCTCGTGCAAGGGCTCCACTTCTCGCTCCTCGTGCAGCACTTCTCGGCGGCGGGCGAGGCGGGGAGCGACCAGTCGCCCGTGCAGGCGTTCTTCGGCAACACGGCCATCCTCTACCTCGTGCTCTTCCTGCTCGTGCCGGCGCTCACGATGCGCCTCTTCGCGGAAGAGCGGCGCAGCGGCACGCTCGAGTCGCTGCTCACCGCGCCGATCACCGCGACCCAGGTCGTGCTCGCGAAATACATGGGTGCACTCCTCACGTACCTCGTGCTCTGGCTGCCGACGGCGCTCTACCTCGTGGTGCTGCGTCAAACCGGCGCGATCGACTGGAACGCCGCGGCCACGAGCTACCTCGGCCTTGCGCTCGTCGGCGCAGCGTACCTCGCGGTCGGCCTCCTCATGAGCGCGCTCACCGCGAGCCAGTTCATCGCGCTCGTGCTCACGGCTCTCGTCATGCTCGCGCTCTTCATCGTGGGCATCGGCGAGTTCGTCGCGACCCCGGGCACGCCGCTCTACGCCGTGTGCCACCACGTCTCCATGTGGTCGCAGATGGCGAACTTCTCCTCGGGCATCGTCGACACGCGCGCCATCGTGTTCGACCTTTCGATCGCGCTCACGTGCCTCTTCGTGACCGTGCGCGTGGTGGACTCGTGGCGCCAGGAGGCCCGCGGATGAACGCGCCACGGGAATCGCGCGTACCTGGGCCTTCGCGGGGGCGCCTCGTCGACCTCGCGGCGGTGGTGGCGGCGTTCGTCGTGCTGGTGCTCGTCAACGTGGTGGCGGCGCGCCACTGGAAGCGCATCGACGCGAGTACGGGCGGCCGCTGGACCCTCTCGCCGGCGAGCCTCGCCACGCTCGCCGCGCTCGAGGAGCCCGTGCACGTCACCCTGCTGTTTGGGGCTTCGGATCCGCTCGGTCAGAGCGTGCGCCACACGCTCGAGGCCTACACGGCCGCCTCGCGCCTCGTCGAGGTCGAGAGCATCGATCCCGATCGCGATCCGCTCGCCTTCGAAGACGTGCGCCGCCGCTACACGCTGGAGGCGGGACGCACGGCCGACGGCCGCGTGATCGCGGACGCGAGCATCGTGGTGAGCCGCGGCGATCGCGCATGGTTCATCGCGGCGAGCGATCTCGTCGAGGTCTCCACGGGCGACGACATGCGGGCGCGCCCCCGCGAAGAGCGCGCGCTCACCACCGCGATTCGGCGGGTCCTCTCGGGCGATCGCACGGTCGCGTGTTTCAGCACCGGCCACGGCGAGGCGAGCGTCGACGACAGCGGCGCCCAGGGTCTCGAGGCCTTCGCGACCACGCTGAAGAAGAGCAACGTCGAGGTGCGCTCGGTCATGCTGGCGAACGCCGCTTCGCTCGAGGCGTGCTCGCTGGTGGTGGTCGCTGCGCCTCGCGAAGCCTTCACGAAAGCGGAGGGCCTCGCGCTCGAAGCCTTCGCACGCAGCGGGCATGGCGTTTTCCTGGCCATCGGGCCGTTGCTCGCCGAGAGCGGCATCCTCGAGACGGGCCTCGAAGCGTTCCTCGAGGCGCGCGGCATCGGCATCGACCCGACCCTCGTCGTCGAGACCGTCGCGGACCGCGTGGTCGCCGGGTCGCGTGGTCTTCGCTTTCGCGCGGAGGTCGCGGAGCACCCGGTCACGACGGGCCTCGCCGAGAGCCTCGCGTCGCGCCCGCTCGTGGTGATCGACCTCGCCCGAACGCTTCGTCACGTGCCGAGCGCGCGCGGCGTGAGCGCGGTCGATCTCCTGCATTCGAGCCCGCAAGCCTTCGCGCTGCGCGACCTCCGCGACGTGGGCGCGTGGCGCGACGTGCCGCCGCGAGGTCCGAGCGACGTTCCAGGGCCCCATGCGCTCGCGATGCTCGCCGAGGAGAAGGTCGAAGGCGGCAAGGTCGCACGCGTCGTCGTCGTCGGCTCGTCGGCGATCGTCGAGGCGCGCTCCTTCGCGGAGCCCGTGCAGTCGCGCGGTGGCGCGTTCTTGACCGAGAGCATCGTGGCCTTTCTCGGAGGCGAGTTGCCCATCGTCGACGTGCCTGAAAAGCAGGAAATCGCCGCGGGTCTGCGCATCACCGACGAAGCGCGTGCCTCGATCGGTCGCTACGTGCTCCTCGTCGTTCCGGGGGCCTTCGCGGCGCTCGGCTTGGCCATCGCGTGGCTCCGGCGGAGCCGCGGCGGTGTGCCGCGGGGGAAGACCTCGTGAGCGGCTTCTGGCGCCGTCATGGGGCAAACGTCGTCGTGCTCGGCGCGGCGGCGGGTCTCGGCGTTTGGGTCTTCGCGGTGGAGCCGAAGCTTGGAACGACCGAGGAGCGCGAGCGTCGCGCGAAGCACCTCTTTCACGACTTCAGCCGCAGCGGGCTCACCGCCATCGAGATCGAACCGGCCTCGGGTCCGCGCGTCGCCGTAACCCGCGCGAGCGGCGACGTGGCCTGGTCCATGCTCGTCGATGGGAAAGCGGTGGAAGCGGACGAGGCCGCCGTCGACAAGCTCGCGGCGGCGATCGAGTACGCGACGGTGCTGCGCGAGGCGACGAGCGGTGCGTTCGGTCTCGAGGTCCCGCGCCTCCGCGGCGCGATCGTCGTGCGGGGGAAGCGCTACGCGTTTTCCCTGGGCGCCGAGGCACCGGGCGCTGCGGGCATCGCTTACGTTAGGGTGGAGGGCGAGCCCGTGCGGGTCGTCGCCGCGGCGTTCGTCGCGGAGGTGCTCGCGCCCGCGTCGCGCCTCTTCGATCGGCGTGTCGTGCCCTACCTGTCGATCGAGACCCGCGCCGTCGAGATCCTCGCGGGAGGAGCGCCGCGCGCGGCCTTCGAGCGCTTGGACGATCGCCTCTGGCGCCTGCAGGGCGAGCCTACGCGCGTGGCACGCAGCGAGAGCGACGCGTTTTGGGCGTCGATCGGCAACCTCACCTCGGAGCGCGAGCTGGCCCCGGGTTCGTTCGACGCGGCCGGCGGTGAGGTCCTCACGGTTCGTCTCGTGCCACGCGACGGTCGCGCGCCGGCCTCTCTCGAGCTTCGCGCCGGTTGCCTGGGCGGCCCTGGCGCGACGATGCGCCTCACCGGTCCTCGGTCGCGCGAGGTGTGCGTGGGTGCGGCCCCGTACGGAGCGCTCGCAGCATTCACGCGCGAGGGCCTGCGCGATCGATCGCCGATCGCCGCGCGACCCGACGAAATTCAGGCGATCCGTATCGAAGAGGGCGGCGCGGCCTTCGAGCTCGCACGCAAAGGCACGGGCTTCGAGGTGCGCTCCGATCACGATCGGCCCGTCCCGGCCGAGCTCACGGAAGACGTCGTGGGGTGGCTGGGCGATCTCGGCCGCCCGGCGACGCCGATCGCTCGCGCGAGCGCCGCGGAGCCGCTGGGCTTCGTGCGGGTCTTCACCGAGCAGCGCGAGCCGTACGAGGTCTTGGCGATGGTCGCGCGTACGGGCGATCGGGTGACCCTCCGCCGCGAGAGCGACGGCGCCCTGCTCGAACTCGCGGGCTCCGCCGCGCAGCGGATGTCGACGCGCGGCGCATGGCTCCGCAGCCGCGTCGTCTTCGAGGGCGGGCTCGAGTCGCGCGCGGTGCGGCGTCTGGAGCTTCGCTGCGCGGGCGCGTCGCAGGTCGTCGAACGCGGCACGAACGGGTGGGCCTTCGTGGAGCCGAGCGGCGCGCCGGCCGATGGCGCCCACGCGCTCGACGTCGCGACGAAGATCCTCGCGACGCGCGTCGATCGCTGGCTCGAGGGGCCCGAGACCTTGGGTCCCGCTGCGTGCAGCGCCGCGGTCACGTTCGAAGGAGATGGCGGCGACGCGCGCGTGGAGCTGAAGCTCGGGGCCGCGCGCGAAGGGGCCCTCGTGGCCACGGCGAGCGGCGTGAGCGATGCGTTCCTCGTGCCAAAGAGCACGCGTGATCTCCTCACGGGATCGCTCGTCGACCGCGTGCTCGGGCCGGGCACCCTCGACGACGCGGCGACGATCACGCTCTCGCGGGGGCGCCACGACGCGATCTTCGTGCGCACGCCGCAGGGTTTCCGTCTGCGCGGCGCCGAGCAAAACGCCGCGCTCGCCGATCGCTTCACGGGGCGCCTCGCGGGGCTCGTGGCCGACGGCGTCGTTCACGTGGGCGCGGGCACCGGTGCAGACGGTCTTGCGCCGCCGGTCGCGGCGATCACGTGGAGCTCGCGCGAAGGCAAGGTGCTTGGCACGCTCGCGTTCGGTCGTCCGGTGACGAAGGAAGGGGAGCGCGTCGTGCCGGTCGCGAGCCCGCGCGGCGGTGCCGTGCTGGCGCTCCGGGCCGATGCCTTCGAGGCGCTCTTCGAGGCCGTCCCTTGAGCGAAGCTCCAAGCGCGCAAACGGTGGTCAGGGCGGGCACCGTGGTGAGCGCGGGTCGCTACATCGTGCTCGAGAAGGTCGGCCGTGGCGGCATGGGCGAGGTGTGGCGCGCGCGCGACGCCGTGCTGAAGCGCGACGTGGCCATCAAGGTCATGCCGTCCGGCTCGCGGCCGGCGCTCAAGGAGTACTTCGAGCGCGAGGCCCTCGCGATGGCGCGCGTGAAGAGCGAGCATGTCGTGGAGATTCACGACGTCGGTCGCCTCGAGGGCGAAGACACGAGCTCGTTCCTCGTCATGGAGCTCGTGGAGCCGGGCACCACGCTCGCGGCGCTGAAGAGCGAGCTCGCGACCGACCCCGTGCGTGCGGTGCGCCTCTTCGTGCAGGCGACCGAGGGGCTCGCCGCGATTCACCGGCGCGGCATCGTGCACCGCGACGTAAAGCCCGCGAACCTGCTCGTCGCGCATCGGCACGAGACCGGCCGAAGCGTGCTCAAGGTGGCGGACTTCGGCGTCGCGCTCTACCCGGAGGATCCCGCCGACGCACAGCCGGCGGTCGGCACGATGGGCTACGCGGCACCCGAGCAGATGCGCCTCGAGACCGTCGACGCGCGCGCCGATGTCTATGCGCTCGGCGTCACGATGTACGAGGTGCTCACGGGCCGTCGGCCGCACACGCGCGACGAGATCGTCGCGTGGTGGCGCGAGCGACACGCGCCGGAAGGCTACCTGCAACCGCTGCCCGAGCCGGTGCCTGCGTGCGAGCGTAACGCGCAGGTGCCGGAGGAGCTCGCGCGCGTGGTGCACGCCTGCCTCGCGCACGCCATCGAGCGGCGGCCGCGAAGCATGGGCGCGCTGCGGTTCTCCCTCGAAGACGTGCTCCAGCGCGTGCTTGGCGTGCCGCTTGCGGAGCGGAGTGGACCGCCTTGCAACGAGGCTGCGGTCGACGCGCGCAAGCAGCTCGCGGACCTCGCGGAGGCGATGGTGGTCGACGGCACGATCTTGGATTCCGAGCGCACGTTCCTCGTCGAGCGCGCGCTCGCCCTCGGCATCGCGCCCGAGGCGGCGGGGCCGCTCGTCGAAGAGCTCTTCGCGGAGGCGTGGCGGCGCCGTCGGTCCGAGGCCGCGACCGTGCTCGCCAACGAATGAGCGTGGTGTTGGCGTTGCGCGCAACGTAGACTCATGCGCGATGAACCTGGCCGGGGGGAGCGTCGTCAGTCCGCGCCGCTACAT
>CAIOHM010000237.1 GCA_903858055.1 uncultured delta proteobacterium | reverse complement strand
GTGCTGCGCGAGCACCTCGCGGTTCACGGCCTCGTCGTCGACCACGAGCACGCGAAGGCCCGCCGCATCGACGCGCATGGAGGGCGGGAGCGACGGCGTGCGCAGCGCCGAGGAGACGAGCGCCGAAGACGGCGGCGGGGAGCTCATGGGAGCTTCGTGCATCGGCGTGTGCGCGCTGACAACCGACGGCGCGACCGCCATGCGGGAAACGGTCTCCGCGAGGCCTTGCGCAAGATCGAAGCTGAAGCGACTGCCGACCCCAACCTCGGAGCTCACCTCGACCTTTCCACCGTGGAGTTCGACGAGGCGCTTGGTGATCGCGAGGCCGAGGCCCGTGCCCCCGTGCGTGCGCTCGGTCGAGCCGTCGACCTGCTCGAAGGAGTCGAAGATGCGCGCGAACGCCTCGCTCGGAATGCCGATTCCGGTGTCGTGCACGGTGACGCGCACGCGCGCTCCCTGCGGAATGCACTCGATGCGGACCGAGCCTTTGCTGGTGAACTTGATCGCGTTGCCGACGAGGTTCGTAAGAATTTGTTGGACGCGCCCTTCGTCGGCCTCGGCCCGCATGCCTTCGGGTACGGCGTTCACGATCGTAAGCCCCTTGTCGCCGGCAAGTGGCTCGAGCGTGCGTGCGACGAGGTCGGTCACGGTGCGCAGATCGATCGTCGCGATCCGCAAGGCGACGCCGTGCTCCTTGAGCTTCGCGAAGTCGAGGATGTCGTTCACGAGGTTGGCGAGGCGGCTGGCCGAGCCGTGCACGAGCTCGAGGTTGCGTGCAACGCCAGGCGACACGGGCCCTTGGGAGCCCTCGAGCGTGGCCTCGACGAGCCCGAGGATCCCGTTGAGGGGCGTGCGAAGCTCGTGGGAGGTGTTCGCCATGAACTCGTCCTTGAGCCGGTCGATGCGGCGCAGGCCCTCGGCGGTTCGCTCGTGCTCGCGGATGACCTCCTCGGCGGCCTCGGTCACGTCGGCGGCGAGGCGCTCGGCGCGGGCGTGCGTCGCCGCGGCACGAAGGGCGAGCACGACGGTCTGCGCGAAGACCATGAGCGCCGTGCCGAAGACCACGAGCCCGGTGCCGAAGAGCAAGGACACGTTGCGCACGTTGCAGGCGATGTCGATCGCGGCGCCGACGATCACCGAGGAGAAACCCGCGGCAAGCGCGACGAACTCGCGGCGGTCGATGGACGCGAAGCGCCTCGCCATCATCGCGACGACGGCGACCATCGCGCCGACACCCGCCACTTGCGCGAGGCGCAGCGCGAGCGTCGTCGGGAACACGAGCGCGAGCAGCGCCGTCACGGCGGCGAAGATGAGCTCCGCGCGCACGAAGCGATCCATTGCGCCGTCGTCGCCCGAGCGCCGCGTCACCTCACGACAGAACGACGTCGAGAAGAACGTCACCGCGCCCACGGTCGCAAACTCGAAGCGAATCGACGTGGAGAGCGGCAGGAGCGACCAGCCCTCGATGGTCGTGCGCAAGAAGATGGCGTCGCGCAGGGCGATCGCGAGCGCGAGACCCATGAGGCTCAGCGCGGCGCGGCGATCGGTCCCCACCACCGCGTCCGCGAGGAGCATGGTCGCGGCGAAGAGCAGCCAGCCGATGATCGCAATCATCGTCGCGCTCGAGACCATTCGCGTGCGTGCGAGGACGGCCTGGTCGCCAAAGCGCACGGGCGTGACGCCGATCCACGAGGCGGGCGGACGCCGCGTGAGCTCGACGAGCAGCAAATCGTCGGCCCCGAGCGCCTTCGGGAGCGGGGCCATGCGCGCGACCCCCCTCGAGTCCGTGATGTGCTCCACGCGCCCGTCGGCGTGGCGCGCGGCGACGCGGACCTCGAGGTTCGCGCCCTCGACGTCGACCCACTCGTGAGGCGGCGGCGCCATCGCGAGCGTGGCGACTTCGACGCCGGAGGCGCGATCGATCGCGCCATGGACCGCTTCGCGGAGGCGGCTGAAGGGCTTGAACGCGGCGCGATCACCGCACGCCTCGATGGACCCCGCGCAGAGCATGGTCGGGACGAACACCGTCGTCGCGTCCGCGCCGCGCGACGCACAGCCGCTCCCGCCGAGCCCGACCATGAGGAGCGCGAGCCACAGACAGGCAACAGGCCGTTGACGTTCCCACCACGCCGAAGCGCGCCTTCCTCTTCCCTCTCGTCCCATAAGTGGCCGGAAGGGTACATGAATCTCCTGGTCAACCAAGCCTCTTGACCGTCCTTCTCGTTCGCGTTGCCATCGAGGGGTGATCGACGACGACGCCCTCCTCGCCGCCCGAGCGCTCGAGGCCGGATGCGTCTCGTTCCTCGGGCTCGAGCTCGCGGTCGCGCCGGGAGCGCTCGTGCCCCGCCCCGAGACCGAGCTCCTCGCGCGGGTCGCGATTGAAGCACTGAAGCACGAGGGGGCGGCGTCGATGACCGTCGTCGACGTCGGCTGCGGCAGCGGCAACCTCTCGTGCGCCATCGCCGCGCGCGTCCCCGGCGCCCACGTTTTCGCGCTCGACCTCGCGCCGGCGGCCGTCGCAGTCACGGCTCAGAACGCGCGCAGCCTCGGGCTCGAGGGGCGCATCGACGCGCACGTGAGCGACTTGTTCGCGGCGCTTCCCCCGGAGCTCGTCGGCCGAATCGACGCGATCGTGGCGAACCCGCCCTACATCTCCACGGGCAAGCTCGACGGCGAGCGGGCCTCGCTCCTCACGCTCGAGCCCCGCGAGGCCTTCGACGCGGGCCCGTACGGCCTCGCGCTTCATCAGCGCATTGCGGCCGAGGCCCAAAGCTGGCTGCGCCCAGGCGGTTTGCTCGCCTGCGAGTTTGGCCTCGGTCAAGAGCGCCAGCTCCGCATCGTGGTCGAGCGCGCGCGCGGCTACGGGGATCTCGCCTTTCACACGAACGAAGCGGGCGCACCGCGCGCCCTCACGGCCCGCCGCCTTCGAACAGGAACCTCATGAGCGACGTACGCGACACGGTCCACGCCTTCATCGTGAAGAACTTTTACGTCGGGTCCGGCGCATTCACGGACGACGAGTCGCTCCTCGATCGCGGGATCGTCGACTCGACCGCCATCCTCGAGGTCATCTCGTTTCTCGAAGAGACCTTCGACATCCGCGTCGAGGACGCGGAAATCGTGCCTACGAACCTCGACTCGATCGCCGCCATCACGCGCTTCGTGTCGTCGAAGAAGCCGAGCTGACGTGGCCTACGTCGCGCGACCCTTCGACGAAGCGCGCGACCGTGACGCGCTCCTCGCGCTCTGGGGCGCGACGCTCTCGGATCGCAGCCTCAACGCGAAGCTCGAGGAGCGTTACCGATGGCTCTATGCGTCGGCGCGCGAGCGACGCTTGCGCACCTTCCTCGTCGTAGACGACACGACCGACACGGTCATCGGCTGCTCGTCGCTCGTGCCGCACGCCGTCTCGGTCGACGGCGAGCTCCGGCCCGCGGGCATCGGCGTCGACCTCGCGATCGCCCAAGGACACCGCGTGGCGGGCCCTGCGGTGGTGCTTCAGCGCGCGGTCGTCGACGCGGTCGCACGCGGCGAGTTGGGCCCGGGAGCCTTCTGCTTCGCCTACCCGAACGACGGCGCGCTTCCCGTCGTCAAGCGCGTCGGCTACCGCGTGGTCGGCAAGACGTCGCACGCGGTGAAGCCCGTGCGTACGGCGTACAAGCTCGCGCCACGGCTCCCGTCCCCTCACCTCGTGCGTCCGCTCGCGAAAGTCGGTGACCTCGCCCTCGCGCTCCTCGACCGCGGGCGGCTGCTGCGCGCTCCCGTGCTCCACAACGGGCTGGTCGTCGTGCGCCCGGACGAGCGCTTCGACGCGCTCTTCGATCGCATGCGCCGTGAGCTCCCGGTGCTGGGCGACCGGCGCGCGGCGTTCCTCGATTGGCGCTATGCGCAGTGCCCCACGCGCGAGCACGTGATCGTGGGCGCCACGACGCGCTCCGGGCGCGAGCTCTTGGGCTACGCGATCGTCGCCCTCGAGGGATCCACGGCCATCTTGGTCGACCAGCTCGCCGTGAGCCCTGCCGCGACCGTCGCAACCTTCACGCACCTCGCCGGCGAGCTCCGCGCGCGCGGCCTCGACTCGATCTTCGCCTCGTTCCTGGGCAACGAGACCCTGTCGAGCAGCCTGCGCGCGAGCGGTTTCTTCGACCGCGGCGCCGACCGAAGCATGGTCCTCTACGCGCCGCCCGGGGCGCCAGCGCCGCTCGCGGAGGCCGCGCGCTGGCAGATCTTCGACGGCGAGCTGGATTTGTAGGCCCAAGCGCGTGCAAACGCACCGCGCGAACGTTTTGGCGTCACACGACTGCCGTTCGCGCCCAGGAAGCCCTCCAGGAGGATTTTCCCCGTGCGATTCACTTCCGTCATCAGCGCCACCGCCATCGCCACCCTCGCCGTGAGCGCCGCCTCGTGCAGCACGAGCGCCGAGGCCGACCGCATCGTCACCATCGACACGGGCGACTTCTCCGCGCCGACGGGCGACTCGTTCGAGTGCTTTTACACGAGCACCTTCGCGGAGACCGATTGGTCCGTATCCCGCGCGGTCGCGACGCAGCAGGCGGGGGGGCACCACGTGACCATCTACTGGACCGACCAAACGCAGACGCCGGGCCACCACCCGTGCACGGACGACGAAATGCTCACCTGGCACATGGTCTCGGGCGCCGGCGGCGAAGACGGCGAGAGCGTCGAGGGGCTCGTGCGCTTGCCGGAGGGCTACGCGTCGCGGGTCCCGAAGGGCGCGCAGATCGTGCTCCAGGCACATTACATCAACGGAGACGCCACGCCGCGCCCGGTCCGTGACCTCGCGAAGATTCACCTGATCCCCGACTCGAAGGTCGTCGCCTACGCGAACATCTACGCGGTGAACGACGGCTCGTTCGCGGTTCCGGCGCGCGGCGGCAACTACCACACGACCACGTGCCGCACGGAGCGCGACCTCGCCGTGCTCATCTTGCTCGGCCATATGCACGAGTACGGGAAGCACTACCGGCTCGAGAAGATCGACGAGAGCGGGCAGCTCGTCGAGACGATGTACGACACCGACTGGAAGCCGTATTACGTGAGCCATCCGCCGGTGCAGCGCTGGGAGGCGAACGCGCCGCTCACCATCCCAAAGGGCACGCGCCTCCGCCAAACCTGCAGCTGGCAGAACGAGTCGAACGAGCCGCTGCACTTCCCGCGCGAGATGTGCACGGGCGTCATGTACTATTTCCCGGACACCGGCGGCGGCCAGCTCGACTGCCCTCCCGACGTCCCCACGACCGACGGCGGCGTGCCCGGAGGCGACGCAGGCGCCAACTGCGTTGCGAAGGGCGACCCGGGGAACGAGCTCGGGGTCGGCTCCTATTGCGACGACGCAACGACCTGCAAACGCCGTCAGGGCGGGCCAATCCTCCTCTGCACCGGCGCGCAGGGCGGCCCGGGTCAGAGCTTCTGCACGACCTTCTGCCAGAAGGACGCGGACTGCGGCGTCGGCGCATACTGCATGTTCGATCCGCGCGGAAACGGGTGTGTACCGGCCACGTGCGGCGGTGTCCCGGGTGGCGGTGCGGGCGACGCGGGGCCCTGAGGTTTGCGAGCTCGGTCCTGCCGCGCGTTCACGCGACGCGCAGCACGACCTTCCCGCGTGCGCGCTTCGTCTCGATGTAGCGCTGCGCGGCCGCGGCCTCTCCGAGCGGGAACATGCGATCGACGATGGGACGCAGGCGATGCTTTTCGATGTAGCGTGCAAGCAACTCGAGATCAGCCTGGTTCGGTCGGACGATCACGAGCCGCGCGCGCTTCGTGGAGACCCACGAGGCGAGACGATCGCCGACGACGCCGGCTCCGGGCACGGTGGTGACGTACGTGCCACCCTCGGCGAGGGCCCGACGCACCTTGGAGAAGCCGAGGTTTCCGAAGACGTCGAACACGCAGTCGTACCGACCGGCGATCGCGAGACCGTCGTCGGCGGCGTAGTCGAAGGTCTCGTGGGAGCCGAGCTGGCGGCAGTGCTCACGGTTCCGCGCGCTCGAGGTCGTGGTCACGTGCGCGCCGAGCTCGCGCGCGATTTGAATCGCGTGAACCCCGACGCCGCCCGATGCACCGTGGACGAGCACGCGTGAGCCGCCCTTCACCGCGCCTTCGTCGCGCAGCGCCTGAAGCGCCGTGAGGCCCGCGAGCGGCACCGACGCGGCCTCCTCGAACGAGAGGCCTTCGGGCATTCGGGCGAACTCGCCCATCGGCACGAGGGTGTATTCTGCAGCCGTCGAACCGTCGAACCCGCTCTTCATTCCGAAGACGCTCGCGCCGAGCCATTCGGTCGGCACCCCGACGCCGAGCGCGTCCACGACGCCCGCGAAGTCGTAGCCGAGTCCCTTCGGAAACGTGGAGCCCGCGAGGAGCTTGAAGCGCCCTTTGCGCACGAACGAGTCCTTCGGGTTTAGCGCAGCGGCGTGAACCTTCACCCGCACCGCCCCCTTCACGGGTTCGGGGGTCGGCACCTCGCGGAGCGCGAGCTCGTCGGCGCTTCCGTAACGATCATAGAGAACGGCTCGCATCGGGGACCTCCCGTACGCCATGTTGTGCGTAGCGTGAGCGTCACCAAGAACGAGCCGCTTGGCAAGGCGAAGCGCGGACGCCCGCGCCGCAGCCTCAGCGAAACTTCGGGTGTGGGAAGTGGAGCCGGTGGTCGCACGAGTCGCTCGTGACGGATTCGCTGAACTCGAGGTAGCCGATGCGCGTGAAGGGACCGGTCTTGTTCTCGGAGACCATCACGTCGAAGTCGAGGTAACCGCCGTAGAGCGCTACGTTGAGCTCCTCGCGGAACTCGCTCTTGTCTTGGCGCTTCTCGTAGGGAGCGCCGACGACCTTGATGTACTTGGGCGAGACGGCCTTCTTGCCGGGGGCGAGCCCGAGCTCGGCGACGGGGTAGAGCTGACGAATGCCCGGGTTCTTGTCCGCGGCGGTGAACGCCGACGTGGCGGCCGCGGCGATCGGCGCGATCAAGATCGAGCTGAAGCGAATCGACGTGTTCGGCTCGTTCGTCATTTGCGCGTCGAGGTAGTTGCGCAGGTCCGTGCCGCCGAGGTCGTCGATGACGAAGAAGTTCGCGGTCTTGAGCGGCGTCGCGTGCGCGGGGTTGTTCGTGGGGAAGAGCTTCACCGCCATGCCGAAGCCTCGGTAGGAGGAGCGCGTCGTCCCGCTGAGCGCCGTGGAGGCGCGCGCGATGACCACGCCCTGCTTGCCCTGCTCGAAGTACCCCGTGTACGGGCTCGGCTCGGTCATGTTCCACGTGCCGCGGAGGCAGATGCCGTTCGGGTGCACGAGCTTGTCGAAGCGCGGGAGCACGTCGTCTTCGCTCGCGATCGTGCGCTTCGCGGCGCGCTCGAGCAGGTTCGTCCCCCACGAGAAGAAGCTCGCGACCGAGACGCGCACCTGCGGCAACGTGCGGTACGGGTTCGACTTCACCTCGTTCCACACGTTGACGAAGCGCGACCCTGCGTAGGTCGGAGCGGCTTCGGCACGCATGGCGCCCCAGGCGCCGACGAGGCCCATGACACCGAGGAAAGAGGCCGCCTGTAGAGCTCGCTTGTGCATCTCGTACTCCTTGAAGAAGAAATCGAACGGGTCGTAAGGTGTGTGAGGAGCCCTTACCCGCTGGTAAGCTCAACGCAAGCACGCTGTGACGCATGAGCCGCCATGTCATTGCTTTCCTTGCACATCTTTTTCACGCAGCGCGTCAGCTGAAGCCGCTGGCCTCTCGCCTTGCGCCAAAAACGTGGCCCGGAGTCCTACACCAAACGACACTTCGACGTCGGTCGCCGCTCGCGCGCGATCGCTCGCCCCGGAGTTCATCATGCGCCTCGCCCTCCCTTCCCTCGCCTCGCTCGCCCTCGCCGTGACCCTTGCAGGATGCACGGAAACCAACAAGCCCGCCGCCACCGCGACGAACGTCACCGCCGCCGCGAAGGCTCCGGTCGCTGCGCCGAAGACGAACCTCGCCGCGATCCCCATGATCGCCGCGCCGGAGACCACGGTGAACGCGGACCCGATCCAAGAGGGCGGACTCCAGCTCTCGGGCGAGCTCGCGGAGCTCTGCCACCTGCACGCGACGGGCGGCAAGCAGCACTTCGGCACGAACGACGACAACCTCTTGCCGACGGAGCGAGACATGCTCGTCCAGCTCGCCGCCTGCCTCTCGGAGGGCACGCTTCGTAGCCGCGGCCTCGAGCTCGTGGGCCGCGCCGACCCGCGCGGCGAGCAGGAGTACAACATGGTCCTCGGCGAGAAGCGCGCCGCGCGCGTGGCCGGGTACCTCGAGAGCGCCGGCGTGGGCCGTACGCGCATGAAGGTCTCGAGCCGCGGCGAGCTCGACGCCGGGGGCAAGGACGAGAGCGGCTGGCAAGAAGACCGCCGCGTCGACATCACGCTCGCGCCGACGAACTGACGCGCACCGCGCCGAGCTCACGAACGACGAAGGGACGGGCCTCGCAGCTCGTCCCTTTTTCGTGCGGCCAAGGCCTTCGTTCACGGCGCCGTGAAGAGGCAACGCGAGAGCGGCAAGCCGATGTCTTGCAGCGTGTAGAGGTAGTAGCGCCGGCCGCTCACGAGGGGCGACGCGGTCCCGGTCTTGGGGAAGCGCTGCACGGCCCCCGACGGCAGCACGCCGTACGGGAGGCCGCTCGCCATGGCGCTCGCCGTGTGCGGCACGTCCACGCGCCACACGGTGCCCGCGGGGAGGTCGAAGTTCGGCGGCGTGCCGGGGTTCGCGCTCCCGGCCTCGAGCACGTAGACGTAGCGCGCGCCGCCACCGGCCCAGACGATCTTCCCAGACGCGTCGACGCCTTCACCGGCACTGCACGCCTCGGGCACGAACGAGCGCTGGGTCACGAGCGGCCCGCCGATGGGACGGTTGCTCGCGGCCCACACGGGATCGATTCCGCGCCGCTGAAACTCGCCCTTGAAGAAGTTCACCATGCGCGTCGGCTCGGTCGAGGGCATGGCGCTCTGGAGGCGATCGAAGCCGTTGTTGTCCTCGGGCTTGAAGGCGCCGAGCGTGCTCGAATCGATGTACCCTGCAAACATCGCGATCGCGGTGTTGCTCATGCTGTCGACCCAGAGCGGGCCTGCGTCCGTGCTCCACTTCGAAGCGCCGCGGGGGCTGCTTCCGTCGTGGCAGCACACGCACGCGCACGCCTCGACCTCCTTCTTCACCCAGGCGAGCTCGGCCATGTAGTTTGCATTCTGCAAGCGTGGGTCGCTCGTGGGCACGGGCTCCCCAGCCACCGGGTAGTAGGGCCGGTTCGTGAGCACGTCCGAGCACGAGCCGTAGTCGCGGTACTTGCGCCCAGGCTCGGTGCAGCCCGAGATGAGGTTCCACGTGCAGACCTTGCCGTTGCGCGCGCCCGCCGCCTCGCCCGCCTTCGGGTCCGAGCACGTCTCGGTGGGCCAGACGAACGGCGTGGTGGCCGTGGGCGTATCGACGGGGATTTCCACGCCTTTGCACGTCTCCGAAGGGACGAACTCGCCCTTCAGGAACTGAATGCAGGCGCGCCCGGTCGTCGTGCAGAAGTCTTTGTTGGCGCCGCCGAGCGTGAGCACGAACGACTGCCCGTAGTCGTTGCTGACGCGGCACTCGCCGAGGGTCGGGCCGACGTTGCACGTGCCGCTTGGCGAGAAGGTGCCGGGCTGCCCGTAGGTGCCTTTTTGGCAGTCGGCCGCCGCGGTCTCGGGGGTCCACGCTTGGCCCGTGTACGCCTTGCACTCCTTCTCACTCGAGAACGGGTTGGCGTAGTCGCAGACGGCGGTGGTCGCGCCGCCCCCCACGGGCGCGCCGGCGTCTTCCGTGGTCCCGGCCGCCGGGCTCGAAGGAGAGCTCGAGCAGGCGAAGGTGGCACCGCCCACGACGGACGCCGCGAGCACGAGGGAGAGAGGAAGAGGGGTGCGCATCGCGCGTACGATGACGCGAGACGCCCGGCGTTGCTCGCCCGGATACTCAGCCATAAAAAAAAGCGGCCCTCCCCGCAGGAAGAGCCGCTCGGTTCACGCCGTTGCCGAGGTCAGCGCGGTGAGGCCGGCGTGCCGCAGCGCCCGGCGATGCCGCCGCCGCCGCACGTGAAGCCATTCGGGCACACGCCGCAGTCGAGCGCGCCGCCGCAACCGTCGCCCGCGGGACCGCAGTCGAGGTTCTGCTGCGCGCAGGTGCGCGGGGTGCAGGTGGGTGCGCCGCAGCGACCGGGCACGCCGCCGCCGCCGCACGTGAGCGGCGCCGTGCAATCGCCGCAGGCCAAGATGCCGCCGCAGCCGTCGCCGGCAGGACCGCACTCGATGTTCTGCTGCGCGCAAGTGCGCGGGGTGCACGAGCCGCCGCAGCGACCGGGCACGCCGCCGCCGCCGCAGGTCTGACCCGGCGGGCAGGAGCCGCACGAGGCGATGAGGTTGCCGCAACCGTCGCCGGCAGGGCCGCACTCGATGCCGAGCTGCGAGCAGGTCTGGGGTTGGCAGCCTCCGCCGTCGGGCATGCCGCACTGGTTGGCGACGCCGCCGCCACCGCAGGTGAGCGGCCACTGGCAGGTCCCGCAGATGGCGGTCACGCTGCCGCAGCCGTCGCTCTGGGCGCCGCAGGAGTTCGGGTAATCTGCACAGGTCTTCGCGGTGCACGGAACGCCGGGGCACGTGCCGCAGCTCACCGTGAGGCCGCCGCAGCCGTCGCTTTGGCGACCGCACGCGCCGGGGAAGTTCGCGCAGGTCTTCGGTACGCAGGTGCCACCGCCGCACTGGTTCGGCACACCGCCGCCGCCGCAGGTCTGCGTGCCCGTGCAGGTGCCGCAGTTGATCTGAGCGCCGCAGCCGTCACCCTGCACGCCGCAGCTCGCGCCGATCTGCGCGCAGGTCTTCGGCACGCAGGCGGGTGGCGAGTCTTGCGAGATGCAGCTCGAGAGATCGAGGAGCATGTACTCGATGATCTTCTCTTGCGCGGTGAGGGGCACCATCTTGCTGTTCACGTCGCCGCACTCGGCCGGGAACACCTTGCCTGCGGTCGTGCCCGCGAGGTTGACGTGGTAGTCGCTGTACACCACGCGGCCGCACTGGTTCGCGGCCGCCGCGTTCACCGGCGTGTTGAACGTGTAGTGGAGCGGGAAGGTCGTGCTCGACGTGCTGTAGAGCCAGCGCTGCGCCCGCGGCGAGACGACTCCGGTGAAGTCGTTGCGCGGCTCGTTGATCGTGAGCGTCGTGTTACCCGTGCTGCCGCCGGCCGCGCCGATGAGACGCAGCCACGAGGCGAACGCTTGCCCCTTCGCGAAGGTCTCGTCCACCTTCGCGGTCGTGGAGGCAAAACCCGCACCGTCCACGTCCCACAGGGCCGTCGTGTTCGTCGAGTTCGGGCTCGTCGCGTAGTAGTACGGCGAGATGTACGAGGCGACCGGCGCGTTGCCCCAGCCGTACACGGCGCTCTGCGGGGTGATACGCGTATAGTTCGAGTAAAGCGCCGTATAGCTGTAGTGCGTCGCAAAGAGGCGACCGCCGCCGCTCGTGAAGTCGACGAGGTTCTTGAGCTCGGTCGGCGTGAACTCGTAGTGGTCGCCCTCGCAGGGGAGCAGCACGATGTCGTAGGCCGCGAGCGCCGCCGTCGACGCCACGAGGGTCGCCGAGCTCGGGGTCGACGTGTTGATGGTCGCGCCGTTCGACTGGTAGAACTCCACGGGCTTGCCCGCGCCGCCGTTGCCGAACTGCGTGTCCGTGAGACCCATCTTGCGGAGCACGCACTCGATACCGTCGAGGTTGCCCGTCGAGATCGCGAACTTCGGCACGTTGGTGCCGGCCTCGCCGTCCGTGCTCGAGCGCGGGAGGCGGAAGGTGCCGTTCGCGTCGTCGATGTTGCGGTTGTTCGTGCACGCGGTCACGTTGATGCGCAGCACGCGGCGCCACTTGCCGAGCTGGACGACGATGGGCACGTTCGCGCCGGCGGGCACGTTCGAGAGCGTGAACGTGCCGTCGAAGGCCGTCTGCGCCACCGCGAGCGCGCCGGCGGGGGCCGTGCACGTGTCGCAGACCGCGCCCTGCGTGAGCGGCTGCACCGAGCTCGAAGGGATGTAGACGACCGCGTTCGGGACCGGGTCCGGCGAGACCGACGCGTTGAAGCGCGAGGGGTCCGTGCCGACGACGACCTTGCCCGAGATGGTCGTCGTCGCGCCGCCCGAGCACGAGACGAAGACGCCCGCGTCGCCCGCCGAGAGGCCGGTGCCGCAGATGTTGTTCCCGGCGCCGCCGCAGAACTGACCCGAGGGGCAGCTTGCGCCGCCGCAGTTGAGCACGCCGCCGCATCCGTCGCCGGCGTAGCCGCAGTTCATGCCGAGCTGGGCACAGGTCTTTGGCACGCAGGCCGCCGGCGGCGTGTAGCAAACGCTCGCCTGCGTGGGCGAGCCGCACTGCTGACCCGAGGCGCACGAGCCGCACTGCACCGTGCCGCCGCAGCCATCGCTCATGGGGCCGCACTGGATGCCGCGCGAGGCGCAGTTCGCCGCCGTGAGCGCCACGCAGCCAAGCGAACCGCTGCACTGGCCCGGCGTCGCGCCGCCGCCGCCGCACGTTTGCGGGGCCGTGCACGAGCCGCAGTCCGCCGTGAGGCCGCCGCAGCCGTCGCTTTGACGACCGCACACGTTCGAGGGGAAGTTGGCGCAGGTTCGCGGCGTGCACGTCCAGCCGCCGCCCGCGTCGGGCTGCGGAGGAATGCCGCATTGGCCGGGCGTGGCGGGGTTGCCGCCGCAGGTCTCGCTGCCCGAGCAGCCGCCGCACGGGAGCACGCCGCCGCAGCCGTCGCTCTGAGGACCGCAGGCCTTCGCGCCGATCGCGGCGCAGGTGCGCGGCGTGCACGGAGGCTGGCCGCACTTGCCCGCAACGCCGCCGCCGCCGCACGTGTCGGGGAGCGTGCAGGTTCCACACGTCACCGAGCCGCCGCAGCCGTCGGCGAGGATGCCGCAGCCGTTCGCGGGGCAGTCGGCCGTGGTCTTCGGGACGCACGCCGCGGAACCGCCGCACTTGCTCGGCACGCCGCCGCCGCCGCAGGTCGTGGGCGGAGCGCACGATCCGCACTGCACGAGGCCGCCGCAGCCGTCGCCCGCAGGGCCGCACTCGATGCCCTGCTGCGCGCAGGTGCGCGGCGTGCAGGTCGGGCTCGCGTCGAAACCGCTCCCGCCATCACCGGCGTCGTCCGCCGGCACGACGGGGCCGGGATCGACGCCGCCGTCGTACGGGACGGAGGCATCGGGCTCGCCGAAGACCGACTCTTCGGGCCCGGGGTCAGAGCCTCCACATGCGACGACCAAAGCGATCGCGGCGCTGATGACGATGGCGGGAAAAGAGCGCATGAAGTCCTCCCAGAAGGGTGCGGCTCCAGAAGTACCAGCCGCGCGGGCACGCACAAGACCCGCGGCGCGAAAGCGCTGCCTTTTCAGCCACACCCACGCCTGAGGCCGCCTGCGACGGATTCCGTGTAGAACGAACTCATCGCGCCGCGCCTGGGGCGACCGCGTGAAGCGACCGGAAGGCGAGCGCGCCTCCGCCCAACCGCGCGCCAACGGTTCGTGCGTGCAGTTCCCTCGCCGCGCCGCGGGCAATACGCTATGACGCGCCATGTCGACCTTTCCACGAGGCGATTTCCAGCGTTTTGGAGATATTCATGGCCGCTTCCGCGTACCCGCACTTGCTCGAGCCCCTCGACCTCGGCTTCACGAAGCTGCGCAACCGCACGCTCATGGGCTCGATGCACACGGGCCTCGAAGACGGCAAGGACCTCACGAAGCTCGCGGCGTACTTCGGTGAGCGCGCGCGCGGCGGTGTGGGCCTCATCGTCACCGGCGGCTTCGCACCGAACTTCCAGGGCTGGGTGAAGCCCTTCGCGGGCCAGATGTCGTCGAAGGCGCACGCCGAACGGCACAAGGTCGTGACGAAGGCGGTGCACGACGAGGGCGGCAAGATCGCCATGCAAATCCTCCACGCAGGGCGCTACGCGTACCACCCGTTCAGCGTGGCTCCGTCGCGCATCAAGTCGCCGATCACGCCCTTCACGCCGTGGCCGCTGACCACGCGCGGGGTGGAGTCGCAGATTCAAGACTTCGTGAACTCCGCGGTGATGGCGCGCGAGGCGGGCTACGACGGCGTCGAGATCATGGGCTCGGAGGGGTACTTCATCAACGAGTTCCTCTGCGCGCACACGAACAAGCGCACCGACAAGTGGGGCGGGTCTTACGAGAACCGCATGCAGTTCCCCGTGGAAATCGTGAGGCGCACGCGCGAGGCCGTCGGCAAGGACTTCATCCTCGTCTACCGCATCTCGATGCTCGATCTCGTGCCCGGCGGCCAGAGCTGGGAAGAGGTCGTGCAGCTCGCGAAGGCGCTCGAGAAGGCCGGCGTGACGATCCTCAACACGGGCATCGGCTGGCACGAGGCGCGCGTGCCCACCATCGCGACGAGCGTGCCGCGCGCGGCGTTCGCATGGGTCACGAAGAAGATGAAGGGCGAAGTGTCGATCCCCCTCGTCACCACGAACCGCATCAACCGCCCCGAGGTCGCCGAAGAGCTCCTCGCCGGCGGCATGGCCGACATGGTGAGCATGGCGCGCCCCTTCCTCGCGGACCCCGAGTTCGTGAAGAAGGCCGCCGAAGGCCGCGCGGACGAAATCAACCACTGCATCGCGTGCAACCAGGCGTGCCTCGACCACGCCTTCCAAAACAAGGTCGCGAGCTGCCTCGTGAACCCGCGCGCGTGCCACGAGACCGAGCTCGTCTACCGCCCCACGCTGAAGCGCACGAAGGTCGCCGTGGTCGGCGCGGGCGCGGCGGGCATCTCGGCCTCGCTCGTCCTCGCGGAGCGCGGCTTCGACGTGCACCTCTTCGACGCCGCGGAGAAGGTCGGCGGTCAGCTCCACATGGCGGCGACCATTCCGGGCAAAGAAGAGTTCCACCACATGCTCGCGTACTTCGAGCGCCAGCTCGCGCTCTCGAGCGTGAAGCAGCACCTCGGCGTGCGCGTCGACGCCGAGCGCCTCACGGGCGAGAAGTTCGATCACGTGCTCCTCGCGACCGGCGTCGCGCCGCGCAACCCGCGCATCCCCGGGCAAGAGAGCCCGAAGGTGCTCTCGTACGTCGACGTCCTCCGCCACAAGAAGCCCGTCGGCAAGCGCGTGGCGATCATCGGCGCGGGCGGCATCGGCTTCGACGTCGCCGAGTACCTGGCCCACGAAGGCCCCTCCCCCTCCATGAACCTCGAGGCGTGGCTTGCGGAGTGGGGCGTGGTCGACCCCGCCACGGCACCGGGCGGCCTCTCGAAAGAGCCCCCGAAGCGTCACGCGCCGGCGCGGGAAATCGCCCTCTTTCAGCGCAAGAAGGGCAAGCTCGGCGCGGGCCTCGGCAAGACCACCGGGTGGATCCACCGCGCGTCGCTCCAGAACTTCGGCGTGAAGATGATCGGCGGCGTCAACTACGAGCGCATCGACGAGCGCGGCCTCCACGTGAGCTTCGGCGAGAAGCGCGAGCGCCCGACGCTCTTCGAGGTCGACAACGTCATCTTGTGCTCCGGCCAAGAGCCGCTGCGCGAGCTGCAAGCGCCCCTCGAAGCCAAGGGCGTGAAGGTCACCCTCATCGGCGGCGCCGACGAGGCCTCCGAGCTCGACGCGAAGCGGGCGATTGACCAGGGCGCGCGCGTCGCAGCGGCGTTGTGAGCGAAAACACGGGCCGCGAACGCGCCGCAGCCTTTTCAGTGGGCCGGTCTTTTTCCGTGCGCGAGCGTCGTCCGTTCGGGTGACGACGCCCGCGCGGGCACGGGCCGAAAACCGTGCGACACTGCGCGCGCCTTCTGGCCCTCCCACGGAGTCCCATGCGCACGAGCCTGCTTCGATCCGCCCTCGCCCTCTCGGCCCTCGCGTACGCGTGCGGCGGTGTCGTCCCCGAGCGCCCCGGTGACGGCGGCCTCTTCGCCGAC
>CAIOHM010000236.1 GCA_903858055.1 uncultured delta proteobacterium | reverse complement strand
TTTTTCGGCGTTCGAGGCCCTCGGGCGCCTCGCCGGTGCCTTGCTCCGTGAGCTCGAGGGCCGCGCGTGCGTCGCGGAGCCGGTGCTCGTAGATCTTCGCGAGATCGAGGCGCACGTCTTCGTCGTCGAGCCAGGCGCGCGCTTCCTCGAGGTTCGTGGCGGCGGAGGTCCACGCCGCCTCTTGCTTGCAGAGTGCAGCCTTCGCGAGGTGGAACTCGCGCGCGAACGACGCCTCGAGGCCGCGTTCCTCCGCCGCGTCGAGCACGGCGCGCGCGTGCGCGTGGGACTTGGCCTTCGTGGCCGTACGCGCCGCGGCGACGAGCTCTTTTCCATGCAGCGCGCTCGTGGCGGGTGGCTTGCCGTAGAGCGCGACGAGGCCAATCATGGTCACGACGTCCTGCACGTTGTGCTCGAGCACCGCGCGCACCGGGGCCGAGTCGCCGCCGCGCAGCCACGCGAGGTAGGCCTGCGCGACGTGCGCCGAGGGGATGTCGTCGACGCGCTCGAGGCCGAACAGCGCTTGCTCGAGCGCTTGCAGGCGCACGCCGAAGTCGCGGCCGCGGTGCAGGCGTCGCGCCACGTGCAAGAGGTCGAGATGCGGCCCCTCGAAGGGGAACGCGCGGCGGTTCAGCGTGAAGCGGGTCTTGAGGAGCGGCAGGTCGAACGACTTGCCATTGAACGTGACGAGGAATTTCGCAGCGCGTAGCCGTTCCTCGAGGTGCGCGAGCATGGCCGCCTCGCTCGCGAAGTTCGGCAGGAACAGAAGCTCGGTCACGAAGCGCTCGTCTTCGGTGCTCCACCACGCGAGGCCCACGAGGAAGGCGATGGTGCCCGTGCCGCCCGAGAGTCCCGTCGTCTCCGTGTCGAGGAAGAGCGCGCCTTCCACGCGGCACCCCGCCAGGGTCTCGTCGAGCGCGAGCACGCTCAACCAAGGCATGCTCGCCTCGAGGGCCTCGGCGAGGGCCACGCCGCCGACGCGCGCGAGGGGCGACTCGAGACGCAAGCGCCGCTCGAACGAGCCGAAGCCGTTCTCGAGCGCCTCGAGGGGCAGCGCTTCGCGGTAGGCAGGCGCGTCGTCCTCGACAGCCTTCGCACGCTCGCGCTTCACCTCGTGCTTCGCGAGCGCCTTCGCCATGCGGGCGCGGAGGTCGTCGAGGAGCACCGCTTGCTTCGCGGCCGGTGAAGGGGCGTCGCCCGCCGCGAGACCCTCGTTCACGGCTGCGTCGTCAACGCGCTCGCCTTCGCCGCGCGAACCTTCGCTCTCCGGGCCCTGGCCCTTGGCGTTCGCGAAGCGCTTCAGACGCGAGGAAAAACCCATGACGCTACGCTAGCGCCAAGGCTCGCCCTTGCCAAATGTTCAGGAGGCTTCCGCGCAGCCGGCGAGCGCCGGCACGAGGAGCTGGGGCACGTCCGTCATGAGGCCGTCGACGCCGAGCGACACGAGCTCCCGCGCTTCCTCGACCTCGTTCACGGTCCACACGTGCACCTCGATCTTGAGGCGATGGCAGCGTTCGACGAAGCGCTTCGTGACGACCGGTACGGGACCGAGCCATCGTGGCACCTGCGCCGCGCGGCCAACCCAGCTTCGGAAGCTCAGGGCCTTCTCGGGAAGCGTGAGGATTGCACCGACCTCCTCCTGACCGAGGCCCATCGGGCCGCGCCAGCCGAGGTCGCGCGCCTTGTGCAGCACGATCGACGAGAAGCTCGCGAGGCGGACGCGCTCTTCGGCTTTGAGCGCCTTCACGGTTTGAATGAGCGGCTCGAGCATCGCCGTGCCCGCCTTCGCGTCGACGTTGAACACGGTGTCGGGGAACGCCGTGAGCGCGTCCACGAGCGTGGGCATGCGTCGACCGTCGTCCGAGAACGCGCGCGCTTCGCCCTCGAAGCCGTGGCTCACGTCCCAGCGCTGCACCTCGGCGAGCGAGCTCTCCGCGATGGTCGCCTCGACGTTCGCCATGCGCTCGCCGTTTCCGTCGTGGGAGAGCACGACCACGCGGTCGCGCGTCAGCCAGGCGTCGGTCTCGATCGCGTGCGCACCGAGCGCGAGCGCCGTGCGGAACGCCTCGAGCGTGTTCTCGGGCGCGAGCGTCGAGGCTCCTCGGTGCGCGTAGAGGACCGTCATTCGAAGATCAGGGTTCCGGCGAGGGCAGCGTCGAGCATGTCGTCTTGCCCCAACGCCAAAGGCCTCGGGACTTCGCCGGGATGAAACGCCTGAACGTCAAGAATTTCAAGTGGATTGACGGGGCGCTTCGTGGGCTCGCGCACGGGAACGCGGACGATCACGCTCACGCCGTGGAAGCGCACGTCGCGGTCCGGGCGCGAGAACACCCCCACCAGCGTGGGCTCCGCGAGGAACGTCTCGATGCCAGCCTCCTCGAGGAGCTCGCGTTCGAGGCCCGTGCGCAGCGTCTCGCCCCACTCGAGCGTACCCCCCGGGAGCGCCCAGGTGCCCGTGTCGCCGCGGCGAATGAGCACCACGCGGCCGTCTTCGAGCAAGGGCACCGCCGCGACCGCGATCACGGGGCGGCGGAGCACGTGCCGCGCGGCTTCGCGGAGGATCGTGAGCACGGGCCCAGGGATCGCTTTTAGCGGGAAAAGCATGCCCGTGAGGGACCACGAAACGCCGCACTGCGCAAGGCGAGAACCCGGCACGAAAGCGCCCGCCTTTCTGCTACGTGCGCCCGAAACCATCGCGCCCGCGCGCGAGGAGGAACCGAGCGCATGAACCTGTTTGCGAAGAAGAACCTGAAGCAGCTGCTCGCGGACGCGACCGATGAGAACATCGCCGAACACGCCCACCAAGGGCACGGTCACGGCGGCGGACTCGCGCGGCATCTGAGCGCGTTCCAACTCACGATGCTCGGCATCGGCGCGATCATCGGCGCGGGCATCTTCTCGCTGACGGGCGCCGCCGCGGCGAACTACGCGGGCCCGGGTATCGTCTTCAGCTTCGTCATCGGCGGCGTGCTCTGCGCGTTCGCGGGACTCTGCTACGCCGAGATGGCGTCGATGATCCCCGTCGCGGGTTCGGCGTACGCCTACTCGTACGCGACGATGGGCGAGCTCATCGCGTGGATCATCGGCTGGGACCTCGTGCTCGAATACGCCTTCGGCTCGGTCACGGTCGCCGCGGCGTGGAGCGGCTACGTGTACTCGCTCCTTCACAAGACGCTCGGCATCGACTTTCCCGACGTGGTCGTGCGGCTCACGAAGGGCCCCTGGGAGGACGTCATCCTCGCGAACGGCGCGAAGGTCAGCGGCCTTTGGAACGTGCCGGCGACCCTGGTTTCACTCGTCGTCTCGAGCGTCCTCTACCGCGGCATCAAGGAGTCGGCGTCGCTCAACAACCTCATCGTCGTCGTGAAGGTCGCGATCGTCCTCGCCTTCATCGGGCTTGGCATCGGCGTCGTCTCGACCGAAAACCTCTTCGTCAACCACGGCGCGAGCGGTCTTGCGCAGCTCGTGCCCGAGCCCGCGATGGTGGGTGAGCAAATGCGCTACGGCTGGCTCAACGGCGGCGTGCTCACCGGCGCGGGCGTCGTCTTCTTCGCGTACATCGGCTTCGACGCCGTGAGCACCACGGCGCAAGAGGCGAAGAACCCGCGCCGCGATCTGCCCATCGGCATCCTCGGCAGCCTGGTGATTTGCACCGTGCTCTACATCCTCGTCGCGCTCGTGCTCACGGGGGTCGTCCCCTACAAGGAGCTCGGCGTGCCCGACCCCATCGCGGTCGGCATCGATCGCATCGTCGAGCTCCGCGGCTGGGCTCCGAACGTGAAGAAGCTCTTCACCTTCGTCGTCAAGATCGGCGCCATCAGCGGCCTCACGAGCGTCATCCTCGTCATGATGATGGGCCAGACGCGTGTCTTCTACGCGATGGCCAAAGACGGTCTCCTTCCCTGGTTCGACGCGACCCATCCGACCTACAAGACCCCGCACATCGCCACGGTGCTCACGGGCGTCTTCGTCGCGGTCTGCGGCGGCTGCATGCCCATGAGCCTCGTCGGCGAGCTCGTCAGCATCGGCACCTTGCTCGCGTTCGTCCTCGTCTGCCTCGGCGTCCCGATCCTCCGTCGCACCTCGCCGGATCTCGAGCGCCCGTTCCGCGTGCCCGGCGCGCTCTTCGTGGGGCTCGCCGGCGCGGGCGCGTGCCTCTGGGTCATGACGGGCCTGCCGCACGACACCTGGCTCCGCCTCATCGTGTGGCTCGTGATCGGCTTCGTCGTCTACTTCGGCTACGGCCGCCACCACTCGAAGCTCCAACAGGCCTCGAAGTAGCCACGTAGGCTCACCTCTTCTTTGTATTCTGCAACGTCGAAAAAGGCGCTCCCATGAAGTTCGTCACCTTCCAGCACTCCGAAAACGTCTCCCGTCCCGGCCTCGTCGTGGGCGACCAGGTGCTCGACCTCGAGCTCGCCTTCCACGCGGAAGAAGAGCGCGCGGGCCGCTCGACCGAGCCGCACGTGCTCGAGAAGCGTTACGGGCGCGGCATGCTCGGCATCATCGAGAACCAAGACACGGTGCTGCCGATCGTGAGGGCCTGGGAGGCTTGCGCGAAGGCAGGAGAGCTCCCGGCTTCCGTCCGCGGTGAGACGATGCTCCACGCGTACGGGACGAAGCTCTTGCTCTCGCCGATCCCCAACCCGCCCTCGACGCGCGACGGCTACGCGTTCCGACAGCACGTGATGACCGCGCGCCGCAACCGCGGCCTCGAGATGATCCCCGAGTTCGACGAGTTCCCGGTCTTCTACTTCACGAACCACCACGCGGTCGTGGGCTCGGGCCCCGTGAAGGTGCGCAAGCGTCACCTCGAGAAGCTCGACTTCGAGCTCGAGGTCGCGGTCGTGCTCGGTCGCGGCGGCTCGGACTGGTCCATCGCGCAGGCGGACGACGCGATTTTCGGTCTGTGCATCATGAACGACTGGTCGGCGCGCGTGCTCCAGATGGACGAAATGAAGCTGTCGCTCGGCCCCGCGAAGGGCAAAGACTTCGCCACGGGGCTCGGCCCGGTGCTCGTCACGCTCGACGAGCTCGCGGACGTCACGACCAAGACCGAGAAGGGCATGCAGTTCGATCTCCGCATGCAGTGCTGGGTGAACGGCGTTCAGCTGAGCGACGGCAACGTGAACCAGATGAACTGGACCTTCGCGCAGATCCTCGAGCGCGCCAGCTACGGCGTCGAGATGTTCCCGGGCGAGGTCATCGGCTCGGGCACGGTCGGCACGGGCTGCCTCCTCGAGCTCAACGGCTCGGGCATCACGAAGAACCAGTGGCTCCAGCTCGGCGACGAAGTGGCGATGGAGATCGATCGCCTTGGTCGCCTCGTGAACACGGTCGTCGGCGGCGAGTGAACGGGTTTCGCTGCGGGCTCCGGGGCACATGCTCCGAGCCCGCGTCGTCGCGTGGCGAGCCCCCTCACTCTTCGACGTAGTCGAGCGACTTGCCGAAGGTTTCCGGAAGCATGGCGATGGCGATCGCGGCGCACGTGAAGACCACCGCGCCGATGACTTGCACGATCGCGGCGAGCCCCATCGACGGCGAGTAGGTCTTGACGATGAGCCCCATGGGGATCACCGCCGCGCGCACGAAGTTCGAGGCGCTCGTGGTGGCCGTCGCGCGGATGTTGGTGCCGAACTGCTCGGCGGTCGCTTGCATGAACATCGCCCAGTAGCCGACGCCGATGCCGAGGAAGAAGCAGAGCCCCAAGAACTCGCGCGCCGAGCGGCCGTTCATCGCCGTGAAATAGGTCACCACACCCACGAGCGTGAGCCCGACGTAGAACGCGACCGCCTTGCGGCGCGACCCGAACTGTTGGCTCACGAGACCGCTCGTGAGGTCGCCGACCGCGAGGCCGCTGTACGCGAAGAGGATGCAGTCTGCAGCCGTCACCTCGCCGACGACGCCGAGCGCCTTCGCGAGCTTGTTGCCGTAGGCGATGAGCAAGCCGATCACGAACCAGATGGGCACGGCCATCGCGATGCTCCCGACGTAGCGCCCGAAACGCTTCGTGTTCGTGAAGAGCATCAGGAAATTTCCTCGCGACCCGCTCGTCTCGTGCGCCGCGAAGATGCCGGACTCCGCGAGCCGAACGCGCAAGAGGAGCAGCGAGAGGCCCAAGCTGCCGCCGACGAGGTACGCGACCTTCCAGCTCGAGAGCTTCGCCACGGTCGCGGCGACGACGGCGCCGAGCACGCCCACCGTCGCGATGATCGTCGTGCCGTAGCCGCGGATCGAGGGCGGAAGCACCTCCGAGACGAGCGTAATCGCGACGCCGAGCTCGCCCGCGAGGCCGACGCCTGCGACGAAGCGGAGCGCCTCGTATTGACCGATGGACGTCACGAACGCGTTCAGCAGGTTCGCCACGGAATAGAGGAGGATCGAGCCGTAGAGCACGCTCACGCGGCCCTTCTTGTCGCCGAGCGAACCCCACAAGACGCCGCCGAGCAGCAGCCCTGCTTGCTGCCAGTTGTCGAGCGTGAGGCCGACGCTCAACGTCTGCGCCTCGGGCACCCCGAGATCACGGAGGCTCGGCTCGCGCACGACGCGGAAGAGCAAGAGGTCGTAGATGTCGACGAAGTAGCCGAGGGTCGCCACGAGGACCGTCGGCGTGAGCGCCTGGCGAAACTCGGACCACTGAACGCCCCGTGCGGGCGAGGTCTGCGCGGTTGGCTCCATCTCGCCACGTGTACCGCATGTTGCTTCGGCGTACTTCAAGTTGACGGGGAGTTACGGCGGGGTTAACACGGCGCGTCGTGGCACTCCTCGTCATGAAATTCGGTGGCACCTCCGTCGGGTCCATCGATCGCATCCGCAACGTCGCCCGCCGTGCGCTCGCCGCGCAAAAAGCTGGAAACGACGTCGTCCTCATCGTGAGCGCGATGTCCGGTGAGACGAACCGGCTCCTCTCGCTCGCCAACCAGGTCACCGCGGTGCCGCACGCCCGCGAGATGGACGTCATCGCCGCGACCGGTGAGCAAGTCTCCGCGGCGCTTACGGCGCTCGCGGTCCAGCACGAGGGTGGCAAGGCCCGGTCGCTCCTTGGCCATCAGGTGCGCATCCTCACGGACGCCGCCTTCAGCAAGGCGCGCATTCGGAGCATCGACGCGACGGCCATCCGCGAGACGCTCGCGAAGGGCGAGATCGCCGTTGTCGCGGGCTTTCAAGGTGTGGACGATGGCGGCAACATCACGACCCTCGGCCGTGGCGGCTCCGACACCAGCGCGGTCGCGGTGGCCGCGGCCCTCGGCGCGAACGTGTGTGAGATCTACACCGACGTGGACGGGGTCTATACGACCGACCCGAACGTGTGCCCCACGGCGCGCAAGATTGACCGCATCTCCTTCGAAGAAATGCTCGAGCTCGCATCGCTCGGCGCCAAAGTCCTCCAGATTCGTTCCGTCGAGATCGCCATGAAGTACAACGTCCCGATTCACGTCCGCACGAGCTTCTCCGACGCCCCGGGCACCATGGTGACCGGCGAGGAGGGCCTCGAGGCCGTCACCGTCGCGGGCGTCGCCTACGACAAGGCCGAGGCGCGCGTGCATCTCGTCGGCGTCGAAGACAAGCCCGGCGTCAGCGCGTTCCTCTTCGAGAAGATCGCGGAGCAGAACATCTCCGTCGACATGATCATCCAGAACGTCTCGCGCTCTGACGCGAACCGCACGGACGTCACGTTCACGATGCCGAAGACGGATCTTGAGCGCTCGCGCCCCATCATCGAGGAAATTGCAGCCTCGGCGGGCGCCCAAGAGGTCCGCTACGACGAAGACGTCGCGAAGGTCTCCATCGTCGGGCTCGGCATGCGCACGCACGCGGGTGTCGCCTCGAAGATGTTCCGGCTGCTCGCGAACGAGGGCATCAACATCCAGGCGATCAGCACGAGCGAGATCAAGATCTCGTGCCTCGTCGCCTCGAAGTACACCGAGCTCGCCGTTCGCACGCTCCACGAGGGCTTCGGCCTCTCGCAGGCGCCCGTCAAGGCCTGAGCGCGGCGGACGATTCGACGCCGAGGGCGGTCCTCTCCGGGGCCGCCCTTCGTGTTCCATGCATCGTGCACGGGTGCCTCGCGCGCGATCGCGCACGGCGGCCGTTGCCGGAGCGGCGGACTTGCGCTAGCTCTCCCCGCGCCCACTCGGGCGTCGTCTAATGGCAGGACAGGAGATTTTGATTCTCCTTATCGTGGTTCGAATCCATGCGCCCGAACTAGGTATTGCTCGTTAACCGCTGCCTCGGTGCGAGCGCACACGCGATGAGTCTCAACGCTCATCGCGTGTTTTTTTTCGTCGTGTGGCTCCGTCGTCAGCGCGCCGTGCTTGTGGCAAACTCCTGCGCGCCATGGCCGAAAACGCCGCCTCTTCGCTCCCGGTCGTCGATCTGCGTGCCTACCTCTCCGGCGATCCCGCCGCGAAGCGCGGGGTCCTCGCGACGCTCCTTCGCTCGCTCGAGGAGTGGGGCTTCCTCGTCCTCGACGGACATGGGCTCGATGCGGCCAGCGTCGCCGCGACCTTCGCTCGGACGCAGGCGCTCTTCGCGCTCCCGCATGGTTCCAAGGCGGCGTGCGCCGTGCCCGAGTCGCTCGGCAACCGCGGCTACGTGGGCTTCGGTGGCGAGAAGGCACTCGGCGCGAAGGTCTCGGATCTGAAGGAGTTCTGGCACGTGGGGCAGGAGCTCGTCCCGGCGACGCGCGAGGACGCGTACTTGCCGAACGTGTGGCCCGGGGAGGAGACCCTGCCCGGATTCCGCGCGCATATGCTTGGAATCTACACGCAGTTCGAGGAGCTCGCGGCGACCGTCCTTCACGCGATCGAGGAGGCGCTCGGCGTCGAGCGCGATCACTTCGCGTCGATGATCGTCGAGGGAAACAGCGTGCTGCGCCTCATTCACTACCCTCCGCTCCCGGGAGACGCACCGGCGGGCGCCCTGCGCGCGGCGGCGCACGAGGACATCAACCTCATCACCTTGCTCGTCGAGGGAACCTCGGGCGGCCTCGAGCTCCTCCGGTCGGACGGCACCTGGATGCCGGTCTCGTCGCTCGCGGGTCAGGTCATCGTGAACGTGGGCGACATGCTCCAGCGCGCCACCAACGGGCGCCTCCGCTCGACCACGCACCGGGTTTCGAACCCGCGCGAGGTGACCTCCGCCCGCTTCTCGATGCCCTTCTTCGTGCATCCGCGGCCGTCGGTGCGGCTCGAACCGCTGGTCTCTCCTGGACAAAGCGCGCGCTTCGCCTCAATCACGGCAGGAGACTTCCTCACCGAGCGCCTCACGGCGATCCGCACCCCCGAGAAGCTCCCGCGCCCATGAAGAACTCCGACATTCAAGCACTCCTCGAGGCGGTCGCGGCGGGCCGCACCACGCCGCAGGCCGCGCTCGCGCACCTCGAGAACCCGATGGAGACCGACCTCGGCTTCGCGGTGGTCGACCAGAACCGCGCCGCGCGCATGGGTCTCCCCGAGGTCGTCTACGGCGAGGGCAAAGAGGCCGAGCACATCGTGCAGATTGCACGGGCCCTCCTCGAGCGCGATCAGAACGTCCTCATCACGCGCCTCGGCGAACAGACGCGCAAGGTCGTCGCGGCCGCGCTCCCCGGCGCCCTCGTGAACGACCTCGGCCGCACCGTTCGCGTGGAGCGCAAGCCGGCGCGCGTGCTCGAGGGGTTCCGCGCCGCGGTCGTCTGCGCAGGAACGACGGACTTGCCCGTGTTCGAAGAGTGCTCGGAGACGCTCGTCGCGGCGGGCATCGCCCATGACCGAGTGACCGACGTGGGCGTCGCCGGGATCCACCGCCTCTTCTCGCGCATGCCCGTCCTGCAGGCCGCGGACGTGCTCGTGGTCATCGCGGGCATGGAGGGCGCGCTCCCGAGCGTCGTCGGCGGCCTCGTTGCGATGCCCGTCGTCGCCGTTCCAACGAGCGTCGGTTACGGGGCCGGAGCGGCCGGAATCGCTGCGCTTTTGGGCATGCTCACCTCGTGCGCGTCGGGCATCACCGTGTGCAACATCGACAACGGCTTCGGCGCGGCGGTGGCCGTGCATCGCATCGCGCGCCTGCTCGGAAAAAAGACGACCTGACTCTTCCGTTCATCGCGGGCGTCGGCTACCACCCGCCTCGTCTGCGAAGGCGGGAAGTTCGGTGCAACACCGACACGGAGCCGCCGCTGTGACCGGGGACCTGCTGCATTAGCGGATACTGTACTTGGTGGCATAGGTGGCGCAGTTAATTTTATTGGCCATCCGATTGCTAGATTGTTTGAAGATACTTCAAGCAAAGCAAAACCACGCACAGAAGCAGGTAAAGCTATATTTGGTGATGACAGAACAATAACGCCTAGGGATATAGTAAATTACACAACACAATTATTTGACAAACCTATTGGCAAAGCTTTTGGCATTACTAATGATCCAATGTATAACGCTGAAGCTTCACAACGGCTTATGACATACATTAGCCAGAATATGGATAAAGGTGCTGAAGCTATATCCAAAGAAACTGGAATGCCTAAAGCTGATGTTGAATGGTTTATGAATGCAGCAATGATTAAAGCAGCACCAGTTGCAGCAAATGTTACTAAAAAAGTTTATCAAAGCGGCAAACAAACTTTGCAATCATCATTTGATGCATTGAAATCTAAAAAAGAAACGCCAATAAATGAAACACCAGCAGAAAATTTAAAACGTAATTTTGATGAAATAAAGCAACGTGAAGAATTAAATCGTCAAGCTGTTGCTGAAGGTAAGCCAGTAGAAACGCCTACTACACAAAATGTAGAAGCTGGATCAGCTAAACCAACAACGCCTGATGCGCCATTTAATGAAATTAAATATGCTGAAAATGGTTTGCCATTAGATGAACAATATGCCCGTGCCCAAACATTAAATAGAGTATTAGGATCAGATTATACGGCAG
>CAIOHM010000235.1 GCA_903858055.1 uncultured delta proteobacterium | reverse complement strand
CGGCGCGGCCGGTGGTCTCGTGAGTCTCGCAGGGCCGATCGCGAGCCAAGGGGTCGTGACCGCCGTGAGCTTCGGGACGCTCCAGCAGCCGCTCGTGGTCATCGCGGCGTTGCTCTTTGGCATTCTCACGGTCGCGTCGATCCTCGCGTTTTTTCAGCAATTGGTCGTCGAGATGCTCTCACGGCGCCTCTTCGTGCGCGTGGCGCTCGACGTCGAGACGGCGGCGTCGGACCCGGCGCGCACGCACGGGCATCGTGACGGGCACGGCCTCCCGATGGCCTACTTGCACGAGGTGTTCTCGCTGCAGAAGTCGGCGGCGACGCTGCTCGTCGACGGCGCGGCGACGATCCTGAAGCTCTCGTTTGGCCTCCTGCTCCTCGGCTTCTACCACCCGTACCTGCTCGCCTTCGACGCAGTCTGCGTGATCGCGCTCTTGCTCGTGCTGCGCTTGCCGATGCGCCGCGCGTGGCACCTCTCGCTCGAGACCTCCTCGAAAAAATACCAGGTCGTGCACGACCTCGAGGCGCTCGCCAACCCACGCACCCATGGCAAGCCCGCCGTCGGCAAGCACCTCGAGGCGTGGCTCGACGCGCGCGCGCGCTCCTGGCGCCAGCTTCAGATCCACAACGTCGGCGCGATGGTCGTCGGCGTGCTCATGGTGAGCGGACTCTTGCTCTTTGGCGGCTTCCTCGTGCTCAAGGGCGAGCTCACCCTCGGAGAGCTCGTGGCCGCGGAGCTCGTGGTCGGCGACGCCGCGCTCGGCACCGACAAGCTCGGGAAGCTCATCTCCTCGCTCTACGACGCCGCCGTGGGCACCGAGAAGCTGCGCAAGCTCGTGGGCAGCGAACCTCCGCGCGACGCGACGACGAACCTCTCGACGCGCGTGCGCTTGCTCCCCGTGCGTGTGCCGCGCGCGCTCAAGACCTTCGCCCGCCTGGTCGTCGCGGGCATCGGCATCTTCGTCCTCGTGTGCGTCTTCGTGCCCTGGCAGCAGACCGCGCGCGGCAAGGGGCGCGTCATCGCCTTCGCGCCGAGCGAGCGCACGCAGCCCATCTCCGCGCCCGTCGACGGTCGGGTCATCCGTTGGGATGCCGTCGAGGGTCAGCGCCTCAAGAAGGGCGACATCGTGGCGGTCCTCGGAGACAACGACCCCGCGATCCTCGAGCGCGTAAGGTCGGAGGCCGAGTCCCAGCGCGCGCGCATCGCCGCGGCCCAGGCCCGCGTGAGCGCCATCGACGAGCGAATCCTCGCGCTCACGTCCTCCCGCGAAGCTGCGATGAGCGCCGCCGAGCACCGCGCGACCATGGCCCGCGAGCGCATCCGCACCGCCGAGCAGTCGCTCGAGGCCGCACGCGCGACCGCGACGACCGCCGTGCTCCAAGAGGAGCGCCAGAAAGCCCTCTTCGGTGAGGGCCTCGCGTCGAAGCGTGCGCTCGAAGTCGCCGAGCTCGATCGCACGCGCACCGCGACGGAGGTCACCCGCGCCGAGGTCTCCCTTGGTGTCGCGAAGCGCGACGCGCAGGCGATCGAATCCGATCGCGAACGCGTCGAGCACGACACGCTCGCCGCCGTGAACGACGCGCGCGGGCAGGTCGAGTCCGCCCGCGGCGATGCGGCGTCGGCGCAGGCCGAACTCGCGCGCATCGAGGCGCGCCTCGCCCGTCAAGACAACCTCGTGGTCAAGGCGCCCGTCGACGGCACGCTCCATCGTGTCATCCCGCGCGGGAGCGCCGACTTCGTGAAGGCCGGTGAAACGCTCGCGACGCTCGTCCCCGACAGCGACGAGCGCGCCGTCGAGCTCCTCATCGACGGCAACGACGTCCCGCTCGTGCAGCGCTCCGAAGACGTGCGCCTCCAGTTCGAAGGCTGGCCTGCGATTCAGTTCTCCGGTTGGCCATCGGTCGCGGTCGGCACCTTCGGCGGCAAGGTCCGCTTCGTGGACGCGACGGACGACGGCTCGGGCCGCTTCCGCGTCGTCATCGTGCCCGCGGAGCCTTGGCCCGCGAACGATTACCTCCGTCAGGGCGCGCGCGCGCAGGGCTGGGTGCTCATGCAGCGCGTCTCGGTCGGCTACGAGCTCTGGCGACAGTTCAACGGATTCCCGCCCTCGATGCCTCACGCGGATGCGAGCGCGGCCAAGGCCGAAGGGAAGGGGAAGTGAGGGCCCGCGTCGTCGCGCTGGTCGTGGCGCTCTTCGCGTCCGCTTCACCAGGCGGCGCGAGCGCCGAGGTGCTCACCGAAGCGCGCGTCCTCGCGAGCGCGCAGAAGTTCTACCCGGTCATCGTCAGCGCCGAGGCCGACCGGCGCGCGGCCGAGGGTGAGCGCGAGGCCACCGAGGGCGCGTTCGATCCCCTCTTGAAGTCGCGCTCGACCTCGGCGCTTACGGGGCCCTACGAGAACCTCCGCACCGACGCCGCCATCGAGCAGCCGACCTCGCTCTATGGTGCGTCGTGGTACGCCGGCTGGCGCTACGGTCGTGGCGACTATCCCGTGTATGACGGAAACTATGCGACCGGCCCCGCCGGCGAGGCGAAGGTCGGCGCGAGCGTCCCGCTCTTGCGAAACGGTTCCATCGATCGCCGTCGCGCGTCGCGGGAGCGTGCCGAGCGCTCCGTGGGCATGGCCGAGGCGAGCGTCGAGGCGCAGCGCATCGCGACCGCCCGCGCCGCGGCCTCACGTTACTGGGATTGGGTCTTGGCGGAGGAGCGCGTGCGCCTCGCCCGCGAGCTCCTCGAGGTCGCGCGCTTTCGCCGTGACGCCACCGAGCGACGCGCGAAACACGGTGAAATACAGGCCTCCGAGGTCCTCGAGAACGAGCGTGGGCTGATGCAACGGCGCTCGATGCTCGCCTCCGCCGAGCGCGCGCGCGAGCAGTCTCTCTACGAGCTCTCGCTCTTCGTGCGCGGTGACGACGGGCGCGTCCTCGCCGAGGCGCGCTGGGAGTCTCCTGGGTTTCCCGGCGAAGGCGCGGCGTTGCCCCCGCGCGAGCACGCCGTGGCCAAGGCGGAGTCGCAGCGCCCCGAGCTTCGCAGGCTCGCCCTCGAGGCCGAGCGTGAGCGTGTCGAGGCGCGCTTCGCCGACAACCAGACGCTCGTGGCGGCGGACCTCGGAAGCGCCGTGAAGGTGCCCATCGACGGCGATCAATACGGGTACAAGGTGCCCACGGCGGAGGTCACGTTGGGGCTCGACTTTTCGCCGCTCAACCGCGCTTGGCGTGGCAAGCGCGTGGCCGCGGAGGCCGCCGTCGAGCGCCTGCGCGTGCAGCTCGAGTTCCTGCGCGATCGCGTGCGGGTCGAGGTCGACGACGCCATCTCGGCCTGGCGCCGAGCCTCGGAGCGCGTCGCTGCGGCTGCCGCCGAGAAAGACCTGGCCCAGGAGCTCGCACGCCTCGAGCGCATGCGCTTCGATCTGGGCGAAGGCACGCTCTTCCTCGTGAACCTCCGCGAACAAGTCGCCTTCGAGGCCGAGCTCCGCGACCGCGAGGCCCGCTCGGACCTGCAAAAGGCGCTCGCGCAGTTCCGCGCGGCCATCGGCGAACGCTGAACGACGCGCGCTGCGAGTCGTCGCTCCGCAGCGCGCGAGCCCAGGAAAAGCAAGGCGCGGCGCTGCAGAAGTTGCGCGAGCCGAGGCACCGCGGCTAGCACTTCAGGGAAGGATCCCTTCCATGGCGGACGCTCCCGACAACCCGAAGCCCGGCCCGCGCGACGCGTCGGTGACCCGTCGTGAGGCCCTCGAGCGCCTCGCGAAGACGGGCCTCGTGCTCGGCGCCGGCGCGGTCGCGACCAAGGTGCTCTACGACGGCGGCGGCTTCGGCTTCGCCGCGGCGCAGGGCGCACGCCAGGTGCGGGATTACACGCTCAAGCCGGCCATCGGCTCCGTCGACATGGCGGTCGCGCGTGAGGGCCAAGTGCTCTCGCTCGCCCCCGCGAAGCCGCTCGTCGCGAAGGCCGTCGAGGCCATGGGCGGCATGGGTCGCTTCGTCTCGCGCGGCGACGTCGTCGTGATCAAGCCGAACATCGGCTGGGATCGCATGCCCTTGCATGCTGCAAACACCTCGCCCGACGTCGTCGCGGCCGTGGTGGAGCTCGCGTGGGAGGCGGGGGCGAAGCGCGTCGTGGTGGCCGACGGTTCGTGCAACGACCCTCACCGCTGCTTCCAGCGCTCGGGCATTTGGAAGCGCGCCCACGCGCTCGGGGCCGAGGTCGTCCTCCCGGCGGAGCACCGCTTCCGCACGATGCGCCTCAAGGGCGAGGTCCTCGACGAGTGGCCGATCTTCACGACCCTCGTCGAGGCAGACAAAGTCATCAACGTGCCCGTCGCGAAGCACCACAACCTCGCGAAGTTCACGGCCGCGATGAAGAATTGGTACGGCGTGCTCGGCGGCCGCCGCAACCGCCTCCACCAGAGCATCGACCTCAGCATCGCGGACCTCGCCACCTTCATGCGGCCTACGCTCACGGTCATCGACGCCATGCGCGTGCTCATTCGCAACGGGCCCCAGGGCGGGAACATCGACGACACGCGCATCATGAACACCGTGCTCGCGAGCGTCGACCAGGTCGCGGCCGACGCGTACGCCTGCACGTTCATCGGTCAGAAGGCGGAGAACCTCCCGTATCTGGCCATGGCAGAAGAGCGCGGCATCGGCACGACCAAGCTGCAGAACCTCATCGTGCGCGAGGTCTCGTGAGCCACGCCGGGGTATCGCTCGACCCGAACCTCGTGAACGCGGTGCCCGCCGCGGTCGACGAGCCTGCGCCCATCCCCTGGGGAGACGGGCGCGTCGGTGCCGTACCGGCGCTCGACGCGATGCAGTCGTTCGTTCCCCGCGTGCCAGGTGCGCCGAGCGCGACGCATCCTCCTCGCAGCCCGAAACAAGCCGCTGTCGTCCCCGAACAAGACACCGTCAAGGCGTCGTCTCCGCTCATGCAGGCCCGCGCGGAGGCCATGAAGACCGCCGAGGCGTCGCGCCTTTCCGAGATCGCGGGCATGCTCGGCCTCGCAGGTTTCGGTAAGCCCAAGAAGCGCCCGGGGAGCGGGCTCCCGGCACGCCCGATCATCCGCTTCCTCGTGTGGCTGCGCCGCTTTTCGCAGGTGGGCTTCTTGAGCCTCTTCCTCTACTGGCTCTTCGAGACCACCTTCCGCGGCAACTTCGCGGCGAACTCCGATACGCCCGTGCGGCTCGCGATGCCGGTCGAGGGCTTCCTGCTCGTGGACCCGTTCGTCGGCGCGATGACGCTGCTCTCGACGCACACGGTCTACCGCGGGCTCGCCTGGAGCCTCTCGCTCTTCGCGCTCACGCTCGTGGTCGGTCGCGTCTTCTGCGGGTGGATCTGCCCCTTCGGCACGCTGCACCACTTCTTCGGTTGGCTGCTCCCGTCGCGCCACGGGCGCGGAGCCTCCCGCGTCGAGGCGAACAAGACGCACGTCTACCAGCGCACGAAGTACTACCTTCTCTACGCGTTCCTCGTCGCGGCGCTCTTCGGAAGCGCCATCGGCGGCCTCTTCGATCCCATCTGCGTGGCGGTGCGTGCCATCGGTCTCGGCATCCTCCCGGCGCTTCAATACGCCGCGGGCCGCGGGCTCGGCTTCGCGCAGACGCTCCCCGCGCGTCCGGTGCAGCACGCCGCAGACTCGCTGCAAGACACGCTCGCGCAGGTCGTGTGGACCTCGAAGCAGGGCTATTTCCACCAGACGTGGTTCATCGTCGTGCTCTTCGTGGCGGTCATCTTCATGAACCGCTTCATCCCGCGCTTCTGGTGCCGCGTGCTCTGCCCGCTCGGCGCGTTCCTCGGGGTGTTCGCGCGCTTCGCGCTCTTCGGCATGGAGAAAGACCATGCAAAGTGCACGGACTGCAACCTGTGCCTCGTGAACTGCCAGGGTGCCGACAGCCCGCAGGGCGGCGTGAAGTGGCGCCAAGACGAGTGCCACATGTGCATGAACTGCGAGACGGCCTGCCCCGAAGACGTCATCAAGTTCCGCTTCCTGCCGAGCCGCAAGAGCACCATCACCGCGCCCGACGTCGAGCGTCGCACGGCCCTCGCCTCCATGGGCGCCGCGGCGATCGCGCTCCCGGCGCTGCGCGAATCCGACGTCATCGACACGAACTACCATGCGCGCGTCATTCGCCCGCCGGGCGCGGTGGAAGAGCGCGCCTTCCTCGAGCGCTGCATCCGCTGCGCCGAGTGCATGAAGGTGTGCCCGAACAACGCCCTCCACCCGGCCTTCTTCGAGGCCGGCGTCGAAGGCATCTGGACCCCGATCCTCATCGCGCGCATCGGCTACTGCGAGCACTCCTGCGTGCTCTGCGGGCAGGTGTGCCCCACGGGCGCGATCCAGAAGATCACCGAGAAAGAGAAGCTCGGGCAGGGCGTGGCGCCCGTGAAGATCGGCACGGCGTTCTACGACCACGGCCGCTGCCTTCCCTGGGCCATGCAGACCCCGTGCATCGTCTGCGAGGAGTTCTGCCCGACCTCGCCAAAGGCGATCTGGGTCGAAGAGGTCGAGGCTCCGATGCGCGAGCGCCAAGCAGGCCCGAACGGCGAGCAGCCGGCCATGAAGACGGTGAAGCTCCAGCGCCCGCACGTGGACCCGAGCCTGTGCATCGGCTGCGGCGCGTGCGAGAAGGTTTGTCCGGTGCAAGACCAGCCCGCGGTCTACGTCACCAACGTCGGCGAGTCGCGCAGCCCCACGAACAAGATCCTCCTCGAAGACACGAACTACAACCGCACCTGAGCGTGGGCCCGCGCTCCCCGCGCGCGGCGCCACGATGCGGCGCAGGCCTCCGCGATGTGCCCTCGTCAGGGCTGCGACGGGGTTTCGCCGGCTCTTGCGAGGCGCGGCTTCCCCGTGGGGATCGCGGCCTTGCAGCGGAGCGCGAAGGGCTGCCCCGGCGCGACGGTGAGCTCCCACTCGCGCACGAAGCGCGGGTCTTCCGCGAAGAGCGCCTCGCGGCGGTCGCTCAGCACCGTCGTGAAGACGTGTGCATGATGCAAGGGTGCGTCCGGGCCGCGGAGGTGCGCGAGCACGCGCTCGAGCGCGGAAGGGTCGCCCCACGCGGGCATCGCGAGCGCGTAGGCGTTCCACACGGCGATGGCCACGGTGAAGAGCTCGCGGAGCGCCCCCTCGCTCGGCGCGCCGCCGAGGGTGCGGAGCGCAGGCTCCACGAAGTACGCGAGCGCGGCGGAGATCTTCTCCTCGGGAACGGCGATCGCGCGGACCTCGGGGACTTTGGGCCGACGGGCGCTCACGGGCAGAAGCGACCACGTACGCGTGACGCACACGGCTGCATGAATCCGCGCCGGGGAAAGTCCGCCGGTAGTGACCGCACGAATGCGCGGCTGTGCTGTTGACACCCACACGGTGCGAAGGCTACGCGCGGCCCGTTCGCCGTGGCGCGGCCACCGCGGGCTCTTCTTCTCCTCCCGCTTCGAGCCAACGTGATCCCTTCGCCTGCGCGCG
>CAIOHM010000234.1 GCA_903858055.1 uncultured delta proteobacterium | reverse complement strand
GCGCCACGCTCGCCGCGGTGCGTGCGTCCGGCGCCAACTACCTCGTCAGCTGGTTCTGGACCAAGCGCGTGCCACCGACGTGGCTGCGCGCGTTCGCGGGTCGCACGCTCGGGGTTCACCCCTCGCTTTTGCCGAGGCATCGCGGGCCGGATCCGATCTTCTGGGCCATCGACCAAGGGGATCGCGAGACCGGCGTCAGCGCGCACCGCCTCGAGGAGGCGTACGACGTGGGCGACGTGCTCGCGCAGCGCACGATCGCGATCGACGACCACGTCGACGGTTGGCGCCTCGCCAAGCGGCTTGACCGACCCAGCCTCGGGCTCTTGCGCGAGCTCATGGGGCGCGCCTCGCGGGGCGAAGCGCTCGCGGCCATGCCCCAAGACGAAGCCCTCGCCACCGAAGCCCCGAGCCTCGAAGAGGAAGACCTCGCCATTGTATGGTCATGGGATGCACGGCGTATTCTCCTGCGCATACGTGCCGCAGCCCCTTGGCCTGGGGCCTGGACCGAAATCGGAGAACGCGTCGTGACCATCGAGCGCGCCGCGGCGTGCGGGGAGGTCCCGCGCGCGCTCCGGCCCGGGGAGGCGTGGACCGACGGCGGACGTGTGTTCGTGTGTGCGGGTCACGGAGGCGTCGAGCTCCTCCGCGTGCGCCTCGAAGACGACCGCGTCCTTGCAGGTCCGGCGATCGCGTCGCTGCTGGAGTCCTCCGGCGCACCCTGAATATCGGTTTCGGTGGGGTTTTCCACGGAAGAAGCCCGCAGCGCCTTGACGCAGTTGCGCGCGGAGCCTAGGCAACTCATACCCTCACGTAAGGGTAAGAGTCATGACCGTTCGCCTCCCCATTGCCCCAGTATCTGTGCCGGCACAGGCCGCCGCCGAGTCGTCGGTGAGCCTGATGCAAGTCGGCGACCTGGCGAAGGAAACCGGGAAGAGCGTCCGCGCGCTCCATCTCTACGAGGAGCTCGAGCTCCTGCGGCCGCAGGCCCGCAGCAAGGGGGGCTTTCGCCTCTACGGTCAAGACTCCGTGCGCCGCATCCGGTGGATCGGCCGGCTTCAGGAGCTCGGCTTCAGCCTTGGCGACATCCAAGGCCTCGCGAAGGACTTCGAGACTTCCGCGGTGGCGCCCGCCGCCATGGTGCGCGTACGTCAACAATACGCCGACAAGCTCGCCGCGACGCGCGAGCAGATCGAGCGCCTGCGCCAACTCGAGCGCGACCTCGAGAAGAGCCTCTCGTTCCTCGAGGCCTGTGACAGCGTCTGCGAGCCCGAGACCGTGATCCGCGCCTGCACGAGCTGCGATCACCACGACTGCCACGACCCGATGCCGGAGCTTGTCGCCGGCCTTCACGCGAGCTGAGAAAGAGCGATGTCCCTCAAGTTCCCCATCTTCATGGACTACCACTCCACGACACCGGTCGACCCGCGCGTGCTCGAGGAAATGCTGCCCTACTTCACGCAGCACTTCGGCAACGCCGCCTCGCGCAACCACGCCTTCGGCTGGCACGCGGAGGAGGCGGTCGACGTGGCGCGCGAGCGCATCGCGAAGCTGATCGGTGCGAGCAGCGAGAAAGAGATCGTGCTCACCTCGGGCGCGACCGAGTCCAACAACCTCGCCATCAAGGGCGTGGCGGACTTCTACCGCGACAAGGGCCGCCACATCATCACGACGGTCCTCGAGCACAAGGCGGTGCTCGACACGTGCAAGCGCCTCGAGAAGGAGGGCTTCGAGGTGACCTACCTGCAGGTCGAGCGCGACGGCCTCGTCGATCTTGCCAAGCTCGAGGCGGCGTTCCGCCCGGACACGATCCTCGTCTCGATCATGCTCGCCAACAACGAGATTGGCACCGTGCAGCCCATGGCCGAGATCGGTCGCATGTGCCGTGCGCGCGGCGTTTTGCTGCACACCGACGCGGTGCAGGGCATCGGCAAGGTGCCCTTCCACGTCGACGAGATGTGCGTCGACCTCGTCTCGATCACCGCCCACAAGATGTACGGCCCCAAGGGCGTGGGTGCGCTCTACGTGCGGCGCTCGAAGCCCCGCGTGCGCCTCGTCTCGCAGATGGACGGCGGCGGTCACGAGCGCGGCATGCGCAGCGGCACCCTCAACGTTCCGGGCATCGTGGGCTTCGGCAAGGCTGCACAGATCCTCACCGAGGAAGGCGCAGCGGAGTCGGCGCGCATCCTCGCGCAGCGCGAGCGCCTGCGCCTCGCGATCACGAGCAAGCTCGAGGAAACCTACCTCAACGGCTCGCTCGAACATCGCCTCCCGGGCAACCTGAACCTCAGCTTCGCGTTCGTCGAAGGCGAGGGCCTCATGATGTCGATCAAGGACGTGGCCGTCTCCTCGGGCTCCGCCTGCACCTCGGCGAGCCTCGAGCCCTCGTACGTGCTCCGCGCGCTGGGTGTCGGCGAAGAGCTCGCGCACTCGAGCATCCGCTTCGGCCTGGGGCGTTTCACGACCGACGAAGAGGTCGACTACGTGGCCGAGCTCGTCGTGAAGAAGGTCGAGAAGCTCCGGGAGCTGTCGCCGCTCTACGAGATGTTCAAGGACGGCGTTGACCTGAAGAGCGTGCAGTGGGTCGCGCATTGACGTCGAGCGGATGGGTCCCCGGCCCATCCGCGGCGTGGGCGATGGGTCCCGAAACCATCCGCGGCGTGGGCGATGGGTCCCGAAACCATCCGCGGCGTGGGCGATGGGTAGCGCCTCCGACAGAGAAGAAGCTTCTCGTAAAGTTTAAGTAAGACGGAGTACGGATTATGGCATACAGCGAAAAGGTCATCGAGCACGCGGAGAATCCCCGCAACGTGGGCACCCTCGACAAGGACGACCCGAACGTCGGCACGGGCCTCGTCGGCGCGCCCGCGTGCGGTGACGTCATGCGCCTTCAGATCAAGGTCGGCGACGGCGGCGTCATCGAAGACGCGCGCTTCAAGACCTTTGGCTGCGGCAGCGCCATCGCGTCGTCCTCCCTCGCCACCGAGTGGCTGAAGGGCAAGACGCTCGACGAGGCGGCGGGCCTCAAGAACACGACCATCGTGGACGAGCTCAACCTGCCCCCCGTGAAGATCCACTGCTCGGTGCTCGCGGAAGACGCGGTGAAGGCCGCGATCGCCGACTACCGGGCCAAGCAAGCGGCGAAGACCGGCGCATGACGATGGAAGCGATCCACACGAACCTGATGCCGGCCTCGGTGCCTCCGCCGGCGCCGACCGAAGGCGACGTGAGCCCCGAGTCCCGCCTGACCTTCACGGTCTCCGTCGAGGCCGCGCGCGCGATTCGCCGCCAACTCGACAAGCGTGGCACGCCCGAGTCGTGCCTTCGCGTCGGCATTCGCGGCGGCGGTTGCTCGGGCTTCTCGTACGTCATCGAGTTCCACGACGGTGAGCCGCACGGCCGCGACCGCGTCATCGAGCTCGAAGGTGTCCGCGTCGTCATCGACCCGAAGAGCCTCGTCTACCTCGCGGGCGCCGAGCTCCACTGGGAGAAGACGCTCATGCGTCAGGGCTTCAAGTTCGTGAACCCGAACGAGAAGACCAACTGCGGCTGCGGTCACTCGTTTACCGTGTAGTCTGCATGAACCCGTTCGCGCGCCTCGGGGTCGACCCCGCGTTCTCCGTCGACTTGGTCGAGCTCGAGCGCGTGCACCGAGAGCTCTCGCGCGCGCTGCACCCGGACAAGCACGCGCAGGGGCTCCCGGCCGAGCGGCGCAAGACCCTCGAAGAAGCCGTGGCCGTGAACGAAGCGTGGCGCATCGTCCGTGATCCGCTGCGTCGCGCCGAAGCGCTTCTCGCCCTCCGCGGCGTCGAAGCGGAAGGCTCCGCCGCGAAGCCGTCGCCCGCGTTCCTCATGGAGATGATGGAACGGCGCGAAGAGCTCGAGGGCGCGAAGGCCAAGGGGGCCGCGGCCCTCGAGAGGCTCGCTACGGCCGTGCAGGTCGACTTCGAGCGCACCCGTGATCGCCTCGCCGCGGCGCTCGACGCGGGCGACGAAACCTTTGGCCCCGCGCCGCGCCTGCTCGCGGAGCTTCGCTTCCAACGTCGTCTCCTCGACGAGATCGCCTCCCTCGAAGACGACTGAGCTCCCTGATGTTCCTCGAAATCCACGATCCCAAAGCTCCGCCCCGCGCCATCGGCATCGACCTCGGCACCACGAACTCGATCGTCGCGTGCATCTCGAACGAGCGCCCCGTGCCGATCCTCGACTGCAACGGGCATGCGCTCGTGCCGAGCGTCGTCTGCTTCGATCGCGACGGCGACGTGATCGTGGGCGAGCGCGCACGCGATCGCGCGGCGCTCCAGCCGAAGGAGACCATCGTCAGCGTGAAGCGCTTCATCGGGCGCGCCCACGACGACCACGAGACGCGGCGCATGGGCCCGTACACCTTCGCTGCGCCGAAACCCGGCGAGGCGAACCTCGTACGCTTCGACGTCGGGATCGATCACCCGGTGACGCCAATCGAGATCAGCGCGTACATCCTTGCCGCGCTTCGTGAGCGCGCGGAGGAAGAGTTCGGGCGCGTCGGCGGCGCGGTCATCACCGTGCCCGCGTACTTCGACGACACGCAGCGGCAGGCGACGAAAGAGGCGGCGAAGATGGCGGGCATCGAGGTGCTGCGGCTCATCAACGAGCCCACGGCGGCGGCGCTCGCGTACGGGCTCGAGCAGAAGCAAAACGGCCTCTTCGCAGTCTACGACCTCGGCGGCGGCACGTTCGACATCACGATCCTCCACCTCGACGACGGCGTGTTCCAGGTGAAGTCCACGGGCGGCGACAGCCAGCTC
>CAIOHM010000233.1 GCA_903858055.1 uncultured delta proteobacterium | reverse complement strand
GGTCAGGCCAATCGTTCCCGAAGCCAGTACATTCAGATCGACGTCCTCCGCCAGCGGCACGTCGCGGACATGCACTTGAAAGATTTCGACGCGTCCTTTCTGCGTTGGGCGGCCGACGGTCACGTGACGATCGAAGCGGCCCGGGCGCAGGATGGCGGGGTCGAGCACGTCGGGGCGGTTGGTGGCGGCGATGATGATGACGCCGTCGTTCGGCTCGAAGCCGTCCATCTCGACGAGGAGCTGGTTCAGCGTTTGCTCGCGCTCGTCGTGACCGCCGCCGAGGCCCGCGCCACGGTGACGACCGACCGCGTCGATCTCGTCGATGAAGATGATGCAGGGTGCATGCTTCTTGCCCTGCTCGAAGAGGTCGCGGACGCGGCTCGCGCCGACACCGACGAACATCTCGACGAAGTCCGAGCCCGAGATGCTGAAGAACGGCACGCCGGCTTCACCCGCGATCGCGCGGGCGAGGAGAGTCTTGCCGGTGCCGGGCGGTCCGATGAGGAGCACACCGCGCGGGATGCGGCCACCGAGGCGCTGAAACTTCTTCGGGTCCTTGAGGAATGCAATGATCTCCTCGACTTCGTCCTTGGCCTCGTCGACGCCGGCCACGTCCGCGAAGGTCACGCGGTTCTGGCTCTCGCCGAGCATGCGGACTTTGGCCTTGCCGAAGCTCATGGCCTTGCCGCTCCCCGACTGCATTTGTCGCATGAAGAGGAAGAAGATGACGATCAGGAAGACCATCGGCAGGACGCTCAGCATCGCGCCGCCCCAGGTGTTTTGGGGCTCGTCGCGCTCGAACGTGATGCGCGGCGCAGCGATGTCTTTGTTCTCGGGCTTGAGGCGCGCGAGGAGCGCGTCGTCGGCACGCGGGCCGATCGTCTCCTTCTCGACGGGGCGTACGCCGTCGGCCGCCTTCAAGCGGAAGACGTACTCGCGGTCGCGAATGTGGACGTCTTCCACTTGGCCAGCCTGCACCTGCGCGACGAACTCGCTGAAGGCGACCGGCTGCGTGCGCTCCTGGGGGTACAGCACGTGCCAGACGCCCAAGAACATGACGAAGATGAGAATCCAGATGAGAAGCGTCTTGTGCGACTGTTTCACGAATGACCTCGAGCCCGGGACCGGAGCGCTTGGAGGCTAGCAGGCTGCCGAAAAAAGAGCGAATGCCCGAAAGCACGGGTTGAGCAGCGAGCGGCCCGCACGGGGACGCCTGCCTGAAAGTTTGGTCATCGTCGTGCCCGCCGGCAAGGGAGCGGGTGGCGCTATTCGTCGTTCGTGACGAATTCCCGGTCGTCGTCCTCGTGGGCGGCTTCGTCGTCGTCCGCGTCGTGCCCGCCGTCGTCGCCGGTGCGGGTCGAGGCGAGCGAGTCCGCGAGCCGGTTCACGTGGTCGACGACCCGGGGGTCGAGGGCGCGGAGGAGCGGCATGAGCTCACGTCGCACGCGAACCCGCACGAATCGCGGGTCTTCGTTGCTTGGATCTTGGGCGTACGCGAGCCCGTGGCGCGCCGCGTGGGCGGCGATGTCGGCGCGTGACGCACGCAAGAGCGGCCGCGCGAGGTCGTCGGCGACGGGCGGCAAAACCGCGAGCCCGCGTGGACCGGCGCCGCGGAGCAAGCGGATGAGCAGGGTCTCCGCGCGATCGTCGGCGTGGTGCGCCGTCACGATGAAGGTGGCGCCCGCGGCCACGGCTGCGCTGCGGAGGGCAGCAAAGCGAGCGTCGCGTGCGCGCGCTTGGAGGTTCGAGCCGGGGGCGACGGCGACGCGCGTGCGCGCGAAGGGGACCGCCAAGGATTCCGCGAGGCCGGCCGCGAGATCGAGCTCGGCCGCGGCGTCGGCACGGAGTCCGTGGTCCACGCCGTGGGCCACGAGGTCGAGAGCGAAGGCCTTTCGGTGCCAGGCGAGCGCGTGAAGGAGGACTTGCGAGTCGACGCCGCCGCTCATGGCCACGAGCGCCCGACGCCCACGGAGCGCCGTGCACTCGCCGCGCAAGCTCCTCGCGACGAGCGTGAGCAACGCGGGCGGGTGCGTGTGCTTCATGGACCGCTCACGCGAGCTCGAAGCTCTTGCAGAATGCAAGCTCTTCGAGGGCGAGGCTCTCGCGGCGCAGCTCGACCGGGAACTCGAGCGAGCATGCGAGGTGACCTGCGACCTCGGTGCGGTGGCAGCAGTCGTCGCAGGCGAAGCGGAGCTCGAAGCGCTCGGCCTCGCGGCGCAGGCTCTCGCTCGTGGGGGTCTTCACGCGCGCCCTCGCACGAAGACCGCGACGGTTTCGGCGTGGCTCGTCTCGGGGAAGAGCTCGAACTGGTCGAGGCTCTCGCAGGTGTAGCCCGCTCCGTGAAGGGTGGCGGCCTCGCGCCCCAAGGACACCGGGTCGCAGGCCACGTAGACGACGTAGGGGACCGGGTGCTCGACGAGGCGCTTGGCGACGCTTGGAGCGCCCTCGCGCGGCGGGTCGAGGACGAGGAGGCGCGTGCCTTTTTCCCATGCGAACGCGCCGGCGTCGGCGGTGACGATCTTCGCCTTCAGCCCGCGCGCCTGGAGGTTCTTCTGCGCGAGGGCCGTGGCGTCGGCGGCGCTCTCGACGGTGACGAGCCCGCGCGCGTGGGGGGCCAAGGCCACCGAGAGGTTGCCCGCGCCGGCGTAGAGCTCGACGACCGGGAACTTGGGCGCCTCGCGGTGGCGCGCGGCGAGGGCGGCGGCGATGGAGGCGACGTGCGCCGCGAGGGCTCGATTGCCGGTCTCGGAGGCTTGCTGAAAGCCGCCGAGGGGCATGAGGAGCGGCGCACCGTCGACGCCAACGATCTCCGCGACGGGATCGCCCACGAGGAAGGGGCGATCGACGCCCTCTTCGAGCACCGCAATGCCTTGCAAAAAACCGCGTGGGCCGACGGCGGCCTCGAGGCGCGTGAAGACCTCGCGGGCGAGGCTCCCGCGGAAGCGGAGGTGCGCGACGGCGCGGCGCCCTTCTTCGTGCGCGACGCGACCGAGCGAGAGCACGAGCTGCCCTTGCCCGCGGGAGCCGCGAAGGACGTCACCGAGCGCGAGGCGCGCGCTCTCGAGCGGCGGCGCGAGCGCGAGGCAGTGCTCCGCGGCCACGAGCTTGTGGCTGCGCGTGCCGTGAAACGCCACCATCGCCGACGCCCCGTGCGCCTCGACGGCGAGACGTGCGTGCGTGCGCGAGCGGAGGCGCTGCGTCGCCTCGTGGAAGCGCGGCTCGGGCATAGGCACGTCGCGCGGCCATGCGTCGCTCAAGAGCTCGCCATAGAGCGACGGGCGCGCCGGCGGGAGGAGGTGCATCCAGTCGCAGCCGCCGCAGCGATCGGCGAGCGAGCACGGCGTGAGGCGCCGCGCGGGGCTCGGCTCTTCGATGGCCTCGATCGTGCCGCGGAGCGGTCGTCCGTTGGTCTCGACGTGGACCGTGAGGCGGTCGTCGGGCGCGGCGCGGTCGATGAAGATCGCGCGACGCTCGCCTGCGAGTTCGACATGGGCGACGCCGGCTCCGCCTGGCACGAGGCCGCTGCACGTGACCCCGCGGAGGGTCTGCGGGTACTTCACGGAGTTCGGTCTTCGCATCCGAGCACCGCATAGCCGAATGGCACGTCGTCGGGGGTGGGACGTGCTGCGGTGCCCCACGCGAGGCCCACGCGGTTGCCCGTGCTCGCGAGGGCGAGCGCGCCGTCGCGACGCCGACGCGCGAGCGGGACCGAGTCGCCGAGGCGGCGCCAGAGGTTCGGTACGTTCGCGCTCTCACGCGCGGCGCGCGCCGTGAGCCAGACGTCGCCGCTCACGGCGAGGGCGACGACCGAGAACTCCCCTCGTGCGGTGAGGGCTCCCGCGGTCACGGGAGCGGTGCCGCCGGGAGCGCCGAAGTCCGTCGTTGCGCCTGCCGTACCGTTCTCGCCGAACGCTTGAACGCTCACGAAGCCCGACGTGTCGACGACCAGGATCTCGAAGCCCGCGCCGCGCGTCGCGACGGCCAGCGACCCCTCGGGGACGGCGACGCTTTGGGAAACGCCGCTCCGCACGAGCCCGGCTATGCGTCGGCCGGCAGCGTCGCGCGCGAGCCACAACGTCGACGAAGAGCTCGCGGCCATGTCGAGGAACGTGAGGCCGGCGCCAGAGAACCCCGTTACGTCGGCTCCGAGCGCGGTCGTGCCCACGGCGACGATGCGGAGCCCTTGACTCGAGGTGCTTGCAAGGTGCACGCGTCCGCTCGCGCTCTCGCGAACGAGCGCGTGAGGCTCGAGGGTCGAGCCCGACGCGAGCGCAGCCGTGAAGAGCGTGCGACGGCCGGAGCTCGTGCGCTCGCCGAAGGTCACGTCACCGGCGGCGCAGCTCGGGCCACGGCGCACCTCGAGCGCTTTGCCGCCCCCGAGGTCGACGAGGCTCGAACCCGAGACGGCCACCGTCCCCGTGCAAGGCGGCAGGTCCTCGCTCCCGCTCTCGACTGCGGCGCCGTCGCTCGTGAGCGCCCGCCGAGAGACGCGGAGTCGTGTCGCGTCGGAGGTCGCGTCGGACGCCGTGACGACGAAGCCGTCGCCTGCGCTCGTGAGCCCAGGCGATCCGGCGAGGAGGCCGGTGCCCACGTCGATCGCGAGTGGATCGGCGAGCAGTCCGCCGCCGAGCACGTTCAGCGTGCAGCCCGTACCCGACGCAGGGTTCGACCCGGGGACCTCGATGCAGTGGGCGTACTGGCACGCGAGGCCGCCCGTGCACGCGCCCTCGCGGACGTCTCCAACGTCGAGGAGGCCGATGGTGACCTCGTGCGTCGTGTCGAGGTCCACGCTCGTGCAGCCGATCGCGGCGACACCGCAGCTCGCGTCGCGCGCGGACGCCAAGAACGCCCAGCGCTCGCGCGACAGCGCCCCGAAGGTCGGCGCTCGCGACGCACCGGCGGGGAAGGCGAGGCGCGCGCTCACGACGCCGATCGGGAGCCCGGAGAGGAGCGACGTGGCCTCGGGGCACGCGCCACGCACCGCGGCGACCTCGAACCACGCGGCGTCGCGCACGGACGACGGCAAGCGCAGCGTCAGCGAAACCTCAGGCTCGGGAACGCAGGCCACGAGACCCATCGACGCGCACAGGGCGGCGACGACCGCGCGCGCTCCGCTCATGGCGTCATCGACTCGCGCACTTGCTCCACGTGGTTCTCGGTCACGTGCACGGTGCGGCGCCGCACGATGGTCTCGCGTTGCGCGAGCCGTTGAAGCTCGAGGTGATGGTCGCCGACCACGACGCGGCGACGGATGATCGGAGACTCGCCGATGCGCACGCCGTCGAGGCGGATGTCGTCGCACGCGGGCATGCAGATGACCGTGAGCTCGCCGAAGGCCGGCGCGACCTCGGTCACGCGCTTCGCGGCGGCGGACTGCACCGGGGTGGGTGCAGGCTGCACGGGGGTTGGGCCGCTCGCGGCGGCCTTCGTGCGGGGCATGCCGTTCACCGTGGCGCCCTCGAGGCGAAGCGGCGCGGGCGCGCGCGGCGGCGAGGCGGGCTGCGCGACCGCAACGGGTTGCACCGCTGCGGCTGGCTGGGTCGGACCTGCTGCGGCGGCCGCGGGGGCGACGGGTGCCGTGGGCGCGACCTCGGCGGGCGGCGGAGCGGCAGTCGCGGGAGCCGTCGCGACGGTGGTCTGCGTGCGGCTCGCGGGGAAAAAGACCCAGAACATGATCGCGACGAAGACGAGGCCAAGGCCGCCGCCGATGAGCGCGAGCATCAGGTTGCTCGGGCGCGCGCGCGCGGGGATCGCGTGACTGGCCGAGAGGCCCTCGAGGTCCGCGAGGTTCGGGAGGCTTCGCAGCGCCTCGCTCGGGGGCAGCGTCTCGTCCGCCGAAACGCTGCGGGGCCCGGGGACGGGCGGTGGGCGCAACGACGCCGCCAGGGCGAGCGGCTTCGCGGGGCTCTCGATCTCGACGGCGACGGAGATGCCACTCACTTCCGCCTGCGCGGCCAATCGCTGAATCTCGTCGAAGGTCGCGTTGGTGACGATCGTGTCGTTCGCGTCGTCTTCTTCGAGGTCGCCCACGAGCGTCTCGCCCGAAAGCCCGCTGCCGCTCGGGCGGTCGACGAGGATGTCGCTCGACCCGGTCTCGGCGGGGCTGAACGAGGGGACCTTCGCGCTGCCGAGGAGCCCGCCCCGCGGGGCGACCGCCGCGCTCTTGTTCCCGGGGCGCATGGTGTCGATGAAGTCGGCCTTTGGCGCCGCGGGGAGCGCACCGACGGTCGAACGCGGCGGAGGCTGCGTGGGCACGCGCGCGCCTGCACGAGGCGGCGGCGGCGGTGGCGCCTTGGTGATGTCTTGCCGTGCGCGCGCGACCTCGGCGGGGAAGACCACGGACTCGTGCGGCGACGCCTTCGGGTCGATGTCGATCGTGGACGTGACCTCGGCGGCCCAGCGCAAGTAGACGTCGCGGTTCTTGATGCGATCGCTGAAGATTGCACGCATGTAGGCTGCAACTTCGTCGCTCGCGATGAAGATGCCGCGCTTGAGCACGTACGACTGGAGCGCGCGCGAGAACTCCCGCGCCGTCTGAAAGCGGTGGTTTTGGTCCTTCGAGAGAGCCTTGAGCACGATCGCTTCGAGGTCGCGCGGGTAGTCGCGGACGATCGCGGAGGGCGGCGTCACGATGCACTCCTGCACCTTCGCCAGCGTGTCGATGTCGCTGTCCATGCGGAAGAGGCGCTGCCC